>JAGWJK010000565.1 GCA_028865845.1 Rhizobiaceae bacterium | reverse complement strand
ATCAAGAATGAGTCCGACCAAACCGGCATTGCGATCGGCGATGGTCGTCGCTGCGGTGAAATCGGCGCGCCGTACCGAACAGCCAAGCGCATCGGCACGCGCCTGCAAAACCCGTCCCGCTACATCGGATGCGGGCAGAGACGTCACCAGAACAGCGCCCGGCTTCAGAATACCGACTTTTTCCGCAGCGATCGCCTCACGGGTGGAGCCGAGGATTTCCGTATGCTCCAGTTCGATGTTGGTGACGACGGCAACCTCGGCGTCGACGACATTGGTGGAATCAAGCCGCCCGCCGATACCGACCTCAACGACTGCCCATTCCAGGCCCGCTGTTCGAAATGCCAGAAACGCCGACGTCGTCAGAATGTCGAACCAGGTCGCGTCCTTGCCGGCCGTAGCATCACGCGCCGCCGCCTCATAAGCGTCGAGTGCCCGGCTCAAAGCGTCGACTAGTTGCGCGTCGCCGATCGGCCTGCCGCCGATGCTGATCCGTTCGCTGATATGCTCGACATGCGGCGAACCGTAACGCCCTACCCGCCAGCCCGCCGCGAGCAAGGCCGCCTCGGTGAGCGCCGAAACCGAGCCCTTGCCCTTGGTTCCGGCGACATGAATGGACCGAAAACTCTGATGCGGATTACCGAGGCGCTGCATCAGGTCGAGCATCGGCTCCAATCCGACGCGCATCTCGCCTCGCGGCCGACGCTCCCAATTGGTCAGGCTGTCGAGGCGCAGCAGCACTTCGGATAAAGCAGGATCCTGACGGGACGTGGACATGGGGCACCTCATGCGAAATGATGGATATCAGCTCCTCAACCGATATCCCGTCTTGAATATCCATCCCAGAGTCGCAAGGCAGATGATCAGAAAAAAAGTAATCATCCCAAGACTGAGGAGCGGATCGACGTCGGCGATGCCGTAGAAGCTCCAGCGAAATCCGCTGACAAGATAGAGCACCGGATTGAGATGGCTCACCGCCTGCCAGAAAGGCGACAGCATATTGATCGAATAGAAGCTGCCGCCGAGGAAGGTCAATGGCGGAACCACCAGCATCGGAATGAGATTGAGCTGCTCGAAATTTCCAGCCCATATGCCGATCATGAAACCGAACAGGCTGAAGGTCACCGCCGTCAGCACGAAAAACAGGATCATCATCAAAGGATGCTGGATCGTGATATGCACGAAGAAATTGGCGGTCAGAAGGATGATCAGGCCGATCATCATCCCCTTGGTCGCCGCAGCTCCCACATAACCGAGAACGATCTCGGCCATGGCGACCGGCGCGGACAGGACTTCGTAGATCGTCCCCGTGAACTTCGGGAAATAGATGCCGAAGGAGCCGTTGCTGATGCATTGGCCGAGCAGCGTCAGCATGATCAGCCCTGGCGTGATGAAGGCGCCATAGGAGACACCCTCGACCTCCTGTATGCGCGAGCCGATAGCGGCACCGAAGACGATGAAATAAAGCGAGGTCGAAATGACCGGCGAAACGACGCTCTGAAGCAGGGTGCGGCGCGTGCGTGCCATCTCGAAGGAATAGATGGATTTGATCGCCTCGAAGTTCATTTGTCTTCTCCCACCAGCGATACGAAGATGTCTTCGAGCGAACTTTGCCGCGTCGACAGATCCTTGAAGTGAATGCCTTCCTCGCTCAGGCGCGAGAGCAGCGTGGCGATACTCGATTGCTCATGCTCGGCATCGAAATCGTAGATCAGCGTCGTGCCGCCCGGCCCGAGCGACAATCCGTTGCCGTCGAGGCGATGGGGAACCGCATCCAATGTTTCGGTGAGATCGAGGATCAGCTGCTTGCGGCCAAGTTTTGCCATCAGCGTCTTCTTCTCCTCGACCAGAAGCAGCCTGCCGCCGTTGATGACGCCGACGCGATCGGCGATCTCCTCGGCCTCCTCGATATAGTGGGTGGTGAGGATGATGGTCACGCCGGATGCCCGCAGCCGTTCGACGACATGCCACATGTCCTTGCGCAGCGTCACGTCGACGCCCGCCGTCGGCTCGTCGAGAAACAGGATTTCGGGCTCATGCGACAGAGCCTTGGCGATCAGCACGCGTCGCTTCATGCCGCCGGAAAGCTGGCGCAGCGTGTTGTCCTTCTTCTCCCAGAGCGAGAGGTCGCGTAGCACCCGCTCGATATGCGCGGGATTGGGTTTCTTGCCATGCAGGCCGCGCGAGAAGCTGACCGTGTTCCACACCGTCTCGAACTGGTCGGTGGTCAACTCCTGCGGCACGAGGCCGATCATCGAGCGCGTAGCGCGAAAATCCTTGACCACGTCGTGCCCACCGACCGTGACCTTGCCACCGCTCGGATTGGTGATGCCGCAGACGATCGAAATCATCGTCGTCTTGCCGGCGCCGTTCGGTCCGAGGAGCGCCAGGATTTCGCCCCGCTCGACATCGAGATCGACGCCTTTCAGCGCCTGAAACCCGTTTGAATAGGTTTTGGTGAGATTCTGGATGGAGATGATCGGGGCCATGATGCAGGCGAGGTCCGGATTTTGACTAGTTTTGCGGCGTTTGCCCGCTATATAGCCCGCCTCGGGCTTTTACCACCCCGCCGAAATGGAACAGTGCGTTCGCGTAGCGAAAAGAAACAAAACCAGAAGCTGTCATCAAACGGTGACCTTCGTCGGCGATAAACTTCCTTAGGTGAGCAACGGTTGTCGCATTTCCGCCCAACGCCTCTTGGCGACACGTCAGCGCCGGTGATACTCGAAGACTGATTGCCTTAGTATCCGTATTGAATGCGTCATTGCGACATGAAATTCTTTTCTAGGTGCTGGCAAAGATCCCCTGTCGTTGCAGAGCACCACTCGAGCCGGCCTTGTGCCGGCTTTTCTTTTTCTCGGCTCTCGCCAGCGCGCCCTACCAATTGCCGTTGACGCCACATCCGGCCGGCGGAAGCGTCTTGTTTTCGAAGCGCGCCTTCAGCATCTCGCAGCCTTTGTCGCGGATCGGCCCCGGCATCATTGTGTTGAGGCCGATACCGACCTCGTCGAAAGGACTGTCTGCATAGGCGACATAGGCATACCAACGTCCGCCAATGACCAGCACGATGGCGATCAGCGCGGCAATCAGCGCCCGTCCCAGGCTTCGCCTTCGTCTCGGCATCTGTTCCATTGCGATATGTCCTCCGCTTTGGCGAGAGCACCTAACTGCGATTCTGCCCGCAAGGCAAATCTGAAATCAGAGGCTGCAATAACGCCGGCCGCCATTGCGATCCCTGAGATCGAAGTGGAAGTGGTTCCAATGTTCGGGATTGCTGCCTGGGCCGAGTACGGTATCGAAATATTTGCAGCTGTCGCTGCGAACAGCCTTCAGCAGACGGCCTTCCCGGAAGGAAAACAGCCCCTTCTTCCTGACGTCGATCACATGGCCGTCCTTCAAGATGAAGGTGCCGACGTCGATGGCGTTGCCATGGGCGTGCTCCGACATCGGATTATATCGTTGCCGGCTATTGTTCATGCGGCGGCAGGAATAGCCGCCGAGGGGCACGATGGTGCCGATGCCGGTCCAGTAGCGCGTGCGGGCCGCCGGCGCCAACTCGTTCTTCACCCATTTGGCAAAGGCGAGCGTCACCTGGCAGTTCAGCGTGACGGCCGGCTTCACGGCGATGTTGCCCGAAAGCCCGCTCAGCGAAATCGGATAGGGAACCTGGCAGGCCGGCCCGTTGGAGATTGCCGGCTTGTCGGTATAAACCACGCCCATCCGCTGCAATTCCTGACGGCAGGCAATCTCGGAGGAAGGCATGACGCCAGGCGTCGACTGCGGGGCCTCCTCCTGCTGCTGAATGCGCGGCAGCGGATTCTCGACGCGCGGCAGCATCGCGACCTCTGTCTGCGGCTGGCGCCTCGGAACAGGGGATTGATTGAGTTCGGCCTGCGCCGAAGAGCGTTGGACGACGATGGAGCGATTGGCCTGGACGGGATTGTCGGAACCGATGCCGTCGACGACAGGCTCGCTGGTCTCCCCTTCGGCGATGTCCTGCTGCTCTTCCTGCGCCAGGCCGACGACCGGCCCGGAGGCTTCTTCCTCGGCAGGCCCGACGCCGAGTTCGCTATCCATGTTAACGCCCTCGGGGGGAATATTCGACTGTTGGGCCAGACCCTGCTGCACGTCGGTCGTGGTGACGGCCTCCGAAGACGCATAATTCTTCGAAGCCGAGTTCACCGCGGTAGGATTGCCCTGATAACCGAACTGCCGTTGCGGCCCG
>JAGWJK010000564.1 GCA_028865845.1 Rhizobiaceae bacterium | reverse complement strand
CCGCTGCTCGCCGGCCAGGGAAAGTCGTTGTTTTCGACACTGGATCAACGCCGCGGGCTCGAACTGCGGACGGCGCAGGCGCATCCCGATGGGCGGCTGAGCCTGATTTACGGCATTGCGTGAACGAACCAGGCTTCCTTTTGCATCCGATATCGAATGCAGGCTCCATGGAATAAGCCGGCAGGAGCCTGCATTCGCCACGCCACCGCATCACCGGCGCCGAAGGTCGTAAACGAGATCCTGGAAAGTCAAATCAGCGACTATCGCCGCAGCCGCCTCGTTGCTAAAACCGGCGCATGCTGATCCGACCCGCAACCGATATCGATCAAGACGCCATCTGGGCCATCATCGGCCCGACGATCCGTGCCGGCGAGACCTATGCGCTCGACCGTGACCTTCGCCGCGAGGAGGCGCTTGCCTACTGGATGGCCAGGGATCGCGACACCTTCGTCGCCGAAGAGGACGGCGTCATCGTCGGCACCTATTATATCAAGGCGAACCAGGCCGGCGGCGGACGGCATGTCTGCAATTGCGGCTACATGACCCACCCGTCGGCAAAAGGTCGAGGTGTGGCCCGGCAGATGCACGAGCATTCGCTTGCCCATGCCCGCGCCAAGGGCTTTCGCGCCATGCAGTTCAATTTCGTCATCAGCAGCAACGAGCGCGCGGTGCGGCTGTGGCAATCGCTCGGATTTGCGGTCGTCGGCACGCTTCCCGAAGCGTTCCTTCACCCGTCAAAGGGCTATGTGGACGCGCTCGTCATGTTCCGCACATTGTAGCCACAACAGCCGCCCGATCCGTCGAAGAAACCCCTGCCGAGCGCAGGAGCTTCCCGGTCATAGCGGCATGCAGTTACTCGCCCCGCGCCTTCGACGCCTTGCGCTTGGCGCGCGAATTCGGCTTGCCGGCCGGGGGACCACCGTCCGTCTTGGCGAAATTCGGCTTGCCAGCTTTCTTTGCCCACGGCTTTTTATCCGGACGTTCCGAGACACTGCCCTCGCCGGCTTGCGCCCGCTCCGGCTTGCGGTCGGATTTCCATTTCGGCTTGCCGCCATCGTTGTAGCGCGCGCCCTTCTCTGCGAAGGGCGCCTTCTTCGCATAGGGCGTGTCGCGCTTGGGCTGCGAGAAATCCGGCGCGCCGGCCAGCGGCTTGACGCGGATGCCTCTCTCGAGCGTCTTGTCCGGGCCGATGGCGGCGAGGAACCGTTCGGCGCCTTCGGCGGAAAATTCGACGAAGGTCTCTTCCGGCTGCATCTTGATGGCGCCGATATCGCGCTTGGTAAGATTGCCGTTGCGGCAAAGCATCGGGATCAGCCAACGCGGTTCGGCATTCTGCTTGCGCCCGACCGACAGCGATACCCAGACACCATCGGTGAAGTCGTTGCGGCCACCCGGTCCGGCATCGTCATGGGTGGGAGCGAACTCCTCGCGGCGGGGCTTGCGACGCTCATCCTGCGCGGGAACGTCGAGCAATTCTTCCGGCGCCGAATGGCTGGCGCGGTACTGGCGCAGGAACGCGGCGGCAACCTGCTCGGCACCGTGACGCTCCAGCAATTGCTGCACGATCGACTGCTCGTCTTCGGCAAGTGCTGGCGTGAAGATCGGATCAGCGAGAAGACGCTCGTCATCGCGACGGCTGACTTCATCGGCAGACGGCGGCTTTGCCCAAGTGGCGCGGATGCGGGCATTTTCCAGCAGCCGCTCCGTGCGGCGTCGCGCGCTCAGCGGCACGATCATCGCGCTGACGCCCTTGCGACCGGCGCGACCCGTGCGGCCGCTGCGATGCAGCAGCGTTTCCGGATTGGTCGGAAGATCGGCATGCACCACGAGATCAAGGCCCGGCAGGTCGATGCCACGGGCTGCAACATCGGTTGCGATGCAAACGCGGGCGCGTCCGTCGCGCATGGCCTGCAGGGCGTGGGTGCGTTCGCTCTGGCTGAGTTCGCCGGAAAGCGCCACCACCGAGAAGCCCCGGTTGTTGAACCGCGCCGTCAGGTGGTTGACCGCAGCGCGCGTCGAACAGAAGACGATGGCGTTCTGGGCTTCGTAATAACGCAGAACGTTGATGATGGCATTTTCCCGATCGCTCGGCGCAACCGTCAGCGCGCGATATTCGATGTCAACATGCTGCTTGGCTTCGGAGGTCGTGGCGATGCGCACGGCGTTGCGCTGGTAATTCTCGGCGAGCTTGGCGATCGAGCGCGGCACCGTTGCCGAAAACATCAGCGTGCGGCGCTCGGCCGGCGATGTTTCCAGGATGAATTCGAGGTCTTCGCGGAAGCCGAGATCGAGCATCTCGTCGGCCTCGTCAAGAACAACCGCCTTCAGCGCGGAAATATCCAGCGAATTGCGGCGGATATGATCGCAGAGACGGCCGGGGGTGCCGACGACGATATGTGCGCCGCGCTCCAATGCACGACGCTCGGTACGCATGTCCATGCCGCCGACGCAGGAGGCAATCGTGGCGCCGGTCAGCTCGTAAAGCCATTCCAGCTCGCGCTGTACCTGCAGCGCCAGTTCGCGCGTCGGGGCGATTGCCAGCGCCAGCGGCGTGCCGGCCGGTCCGAAACGCTCAGCGCCTTCAAGCAGCGTCGGAGCCAGCGCCAGGCCGAAGGCGACCGTCTTGCCGGAACCGGTCTGCGCCGATACCAGCGCATCGGCATCAGCCAATGCCGGGTCGAGCATGGCCTTCTGGACGGGGGTCAGCACCTCGTAGCCACGCTTTGCCAAAGCCTTGGCGATCGCAGGCGCGATGCCTTCGAATTCACTCATCTCTTTTCTTTCGGAATTCTGCTCGCGCCAGCCGATGGAAGGCGCGGATCATTGTGGCTCGCACGTCGCAAGCCTCTTCTTCAGGCCTGCACATACTTGGTTGCAAGCCCAATGTACAGAGGAGGCGTGTATTTGCCGAATGCACGACGAAAAAAAGGCAGCGATCACGCTGCCTTTGGGAGTGATGCTGTCTAACGAAAGCTCGAGTCAATCAACGTCATGTTTCGGGAACCTTTCGGCTCCAAGCCGCTCCTAAGTTCATGCGAACGGCCCCAAGTTGGACTTTACCTTTGACCAATGTCTCTTAACAGCAGGTTACCATGCCCGGGTCATCGTTTGCCCCTTAGTTTTAAGGGCGAGGGTTTCCAATCGCTTAAGTAGCGTTTTCACCCCTTCAGTTCCTCTAGCCCTGCAAAGAGATCGAGCGCCTCCGGATTGGCGAGCGCCTCCTTGTTCTTCACCGTTCGGCCATGAACGACATCGCGAACGGCGAGTTCGACAATCTTGCCGGACTTGGTGCGTGGGATATCGGCAACGGCGATGATCTTCGCCGGCACGTGACGGGGCGAGGCACCGGTGCGGATCCGGGTCTTGATCGCCTTGATCAGATCCTCCGTCAGCGCCGTGCCCGTCGCCAGGCGAACGAACAGCACGACGCGGACGTCGTCGTCCCAGTCCTGGCCGATGCAGAGCGCTTCCAACACTTCCGGCATCTGCTCGACCTGATTGTAGATCTCCGCCGTGCCGATGCGCACACCGCCCGGATTGAGCGTCGCATCGGAGCGACCATGAATGATCAGCCCATCATGCGCCGTCCATTCGGCGAAATCGCCATGGCACCAGATATTGTCGAAGCGCTCGAAATAGGCGGCGCGATATTTGGCGTTGCCGGGGTCGTTCCAGAACATCACCGGCATGGAGGGGAACGCCTTGGTGCAGACGAGCTCACCCTTTTCGCCGCGCACCGGCGCGCCCTCTTCGTTCCAGACATCGACGGCGAGACCGAGCCCCGGCCCCTGGATCTCGCCGCGCCAGACCGGCTGCAGCGGATTGCCGAGCACGAAACAGGACATGATATCGGTGCCGCCCGAGATGGAGGCTAGCTGGATATCGTCCTTGATGCCCTCATAGACGAAGGTGAAGCCTTCCGGCGACAGCGGCGAACCAGTGGAGGTCATCAGCCTGACGCTGGCGAGATCATGCGATGTTTTTGGCGTCAGACCGCTCTTGCGTACCGCATCGATGTATTTGGCCGACGTGCCGAAAACAGCAAAGCTTTCCGCCTGTGCGTAGTCGAAGAGGATGTTGCCGTCGGGCGAAAACGGCGAGCCATCGTAAAGGCAGAGCGTGGCGCCCGCCGCAAGCCCCGCGACCAGCCAGTTCCACATCATCCAGCCGCAGGTGGTGAAATAGAAGACCTTTTCGCCGGGAACGACGCCGCAATGCAGGCG
>JAGWJK010000563.1 GCA_028865845.1 Rhizobiaceae bacterium | reverse complement strand
GAAATTTAGGCACGTATCCCCCGACAAAAAATTTCAGCCCAAGGAGCCGCGATCACTTCTTGGTCTGCGCAAATCGATGAAATGTCATGGCGAACTTATTTGGAAAAACCACAATGCCGGAAGGTTCATTTTTGGTATAAAAGGCGTTTCCAGGTGCTGTGTGCGAAGACGCAACAGATTTATACATATTAATGGAGTTAGATATAATTTAGAGTAACAATATACATTAGGCGCCATCGTTCTCTGATCGGCGGGAGCGCGTTTGATGGGCGCACCGTCGAGTTGCGATACCGGTATGAATTGTCGTTCTTCGCCGACCACTGATTGTTAAGTTGAACGCCGCAGTTTCGAGACCGAGCCAATCCAGCCGTTCGGTTACGCCCTCCTAACCTCCCCTACCATCGCGGTCGTGTCGGCGCGGCGCGGGGGTCTATCTGGAATCAACAATACTTGTCTTGGCGCTCAAACCGTGGCGAGCCTGCGGTCCTGTCGCCATCGAAATCTGGGCTATATGAAATGACCTTGGCATATTGAGACAGAGACGTCGCGCGACTGAAACCGTCGCGGCATTTTGGACGGCAGCGGGTATCCTAAGATATTGTTTATAAAGAGAGTGCAAGCCGTCCAGATAGCGAATATGGAGTTTGTTTCTGTTGTCCATTGTTAACCATATTGTGCCTGTGATTATCGATAAAATTTCCGTATCGATAATTAATAAAATGATCGCGTCGCGCGACAGAAAGCTAACTGGATATCGTCCACAACCCGCATACGCCCCATCGCCCTTCCGCAAGATCACTCATCCCCGCCTCATTTTCCGATGTTAGCCTGATCGCACATAAACCAAGCATGGCACCGCCAAGTTGGTCGAAAACCTCGCCTTGCCGAAGTGCCTAAACAATGTTCCTGCAGATGTCGGAGCGGTTGAGCATGGCGCATATCGTAATCATAAATCCCCGCTTCGAGACGTCCTATTGGGGGCTGGAGCACGTGCTTCCGTTGTTCGGTGCCAAGGCAAATCTTCCGGTTGCCTGTCTGCCGCTGCTGGCCGCGCTGACACCGGCAGAGCATGTCGTCACACTGATCGACGAGAATGTCGAGCCGATCGACTATGAGCTTTGTGCACGCGCGGATATTGTCGGCCTCACCGGCATGATCGTTCAGCGTTTCCGCATGAAGGAAATCCTGCGTGAGCTTAGGCAGCGCAACTGCTTTACCGTCGTCGGCGGCCCCTGGGTAACCGTCGAGGAGAATTATTTCGAGAAACTGGCGGATGTGATCTTCATTGGGGAAGCTGAGGAAACCTGGCCGCGCTTTCTTGTGGAATGGCAGGAAGGGCGTCAGGCCCGTCGCTACGAGCAGATCGACCGAACGGACATGAGCGCCGTGCCGATCCCACGCTTCGATCTGCTGAAAATGGACGATTATGCGGTTGGAAGCATACAATTTTCGCGGGGTTGCCCGTTCACCTGCGAATTTTGCGACATCATTGTCGTTTTCGGGCGCAGACCGCGCATCAAGACAAGCGCGCAGATCATCGCCGAGATCGAGGCATTGCTGGCCGCCGGCATGGATACGGCATTCATCGTGGACGACAACCTGATCGGCAACAAAAAGGCAATCAAGGAAGTTCTTCAGGACGTCGTCGCCTGGCAGGAGCGACACCATTACCCGATGACCTTCCTTACCGAGGCATCGATCGACCTCGCCGATGATCCGGAGCTGGTTCAACTGATGATCGACGTCAACGTTCGCGTCGTTTTCATCGGTATCGAGACCCCCAATGAAGCAGCATTGAAGGAGACCAAGAAGCTGCAGAACATGCGCAAGGGCGCGTCGATGCTGGAGAAAGTTCATAGGATCCAGGATGCCGGCATCGAGGTGTGGTGCGGCATGATCCTGGGTTTCGACAGCGACGACATGTCGATCTTCGACGCCCAGCGCGCCTTCATAAAGGACGCAAGGATCGTCAATGCGATGGTCGGCATGCTCGCAGCCATACCGAAGACACCCCTCTATACGCGCCTGGAAAAGGAGGGGCGCCTCGACCGCGACGATCCTCCCGCATTCGGGACGAATGTCATTCCGCTTCGGCTCAGTCGCGAGAGACTGCGGGACGGATATATCGACGTCCTCAGTGATCTACACGGGCCGGCCGCCTATTTCGACAGGCTCGACGCGCTCTATCTGGACGCACGCATCCAGCCGGAACGGACAAGGCTACGGCATCTTCGGCATCATCCGATCCGGCTTCTGGCGTTGAATGCCAGTTGGGCTGCGGAGGCGTTGGGAATCTTCCTGCGGCTGATGCGCACCGTCGATGACGCGGATCTTCGTCGCATCTATCGCCGCCGTCTCTCCAAAGTCCTGCGCCGGCGCTGCTCGCCGCTGATGCTTCAGATCTACGCCATCAAATGCGCGATGCACTACCATTCCCATCTGATGGTGAGGCAGATGAAAACTGGCGGGCAAATCGTCAATTCGTTCTGACGGAGAACGCGACGAGGATCGCCACACACGTCATTTACGCAGCGTTGGTGATCAGCCGTGGCTGCGGCGCGGCAAGCTGCTCCAACGTGCCAGGCCGGCCGAAAAGGAAGCCCTGTACCTCGTCACATCCTTCTGCGACCAACACCCGCATCTGTTCGTGCGTTTCGACGCCTTCCGCGAGGATCGAAACCTCCAGACTTTTGCCGAGCGCGACGATCGCGCGGACGAAAGCCTTCGATTGGCGGCTGGTCTCCAGTTCGCTGACGAAGCTGCGGTCGAGCTTGATCTTGTCGAATGGAAACGAGCGCAGGGTCTCCAGCGACGAATAGCCGGTCCCGAAATCGTCGATCGCGATGGTGACGCCTAGCGCCTTGATCTGACGAAGGATGTGCAGCGCCCTCGCCTTGTCACCGATAATGGCGCTTTCGGTGACTTCGAGCTCCAGCCGCGATGCCGGCAGGCCGGAATTGAGCAGGATCGTCTGCACCCTGTCGACCAGGGCGATATTGCTCAGCTGAAGCGGCGATAGATTGACGGCGATCTTGTGTTCCAGCGGCCGGTTCGCCGCTTCGTGGCAAGCCCGTTCGAGGACCCAATCTCCGAGTGCCGAGATTGCACCGCACTCCTCCGCGATTGGAATGAATACGGTCGGCGGTATCAGCCCGTGGATCGGATGCCTCCAGCGCAGCAGCACTTCGTAACCGGTGATTTCGGCGGTCTTCACCGATCGCTGCACCTGGTAGGTCAGGAAGAATTGTTCCTGTTCGAGTGCCGTCCAGATATCGCGGGCCATGGCGCGGCGCTCACGTGCCGCTTCATCCATGCCGGCTTCGTAGAAGCTGATCTTGTCCTCGAGGCTTTCCTTCGAGCGATACATGGCCATGTCGGCATTGCTGAGAAGTTTCTCGCGATCCGCCGCATCGGTCGGATAGATTGCGATCCCGAGACTTGCACCCGGCATCATCTCGGTATGTTCGAGCTCGATCCGTCCGGTCAGGGCATGCATCAGACGCTCGATGAAGTCCTGCAGCTCAGCATCCTTGCTGAACGTCTTGAATGCGACGAACTCGTCGCCGCCGAACCGGCCGATCAGCTCATCGGCATTGCGTGTATCGGACATGCGCTGTGCCAGTGTGCACAGCACGACATCGCCGACCGCATGGCCGAATGTGTCGTTGATGTCCTTGAAATTATCGAGATCGATGCAGATTGCCGCAACGCGCTGGCTGCCGGCGCGTACATCGGAGATGGCGATGTCGAGCCTATCGACGAACTGGCGGCGGTTGGGGAGGTTCGTCAGCGTGTCGTGACGCGCCAGATACGAGATCTGCTGTTCCGACTTCACGCGCTCGGTAATATCCTCGATGGTCGTTACCCATGATCCATCGCCCGTTGGACGGTGGATCGTGCGGATCGTCCGGCCGTTTGCGATCACGCGAATATCCTCGCCTCCGGCGGGATCCGTGAACAGCTTGCGATGCGCCTGGTAGTAGATTTCGGCGTCGCCATCCGACTGGGTCTCGCGTTTGTAGCGCGCAAAGCAAATCTGCCGGAAGGTCTGCCCGACCAGCTCGATATCTGCAGGCGTACCGAATATTTCGCGGAGCCGTTCATTGTGGAGGACCAGCCTCTCGTCGGGATCGAAGAGGCAGATAGCATTCGCCATATGTGTCAGCGCGAGCGAGAGATTGTTCGACGCTTCCGCCAGCCGCGCCGCATTTTCCATGTGCTCG
>JAGWJK010000562.1 GCA_028865845.1 Rhizobiaceae bacterium | reverse complement strand
GGATTCGCCTGGGGTCACGGACTGGCGCAGCGGCAGAAGATTGACGCAGTGACCGACGAGGATCTGGTCGCCGACGAGCGTCTGGCCTGCCGACGGAATGGCGATGACGATGTCATCCTGGCCGGAAAGCCGCGAGATCGTCACCTGCAGGGCGGCAAGCAGGGTCGAGAACAGTGTCGCACCCGACTTTGCTCCCGCCTTCTTCAGGCTCTTGTAGACGTCTTCACCGATGAAGCCCGTGCAGGTGCCGCCGGCAAAGCTGCGATATTCCGCACGTGGCCTGTCGAGCGGCATTTCCGGCAGATCGGGCACGGTCTGGAACTGGTCGAGCCAGAATTTTTCCGTGGCGCCCGAAGCGCCCGGCTTCGGTGCGAACTGTGTGGAATAATTGGCGAAGGACAGCGCCGGCTCGAAATGCGGCGTGTTGCCCTGCTGGTATGCGGAGTAGGCAGTGGAGAGCTCATCGACGAAGACGTTGATCGACCAGCCGTCGCAGACGATATGGTGACCGGTGAAGACGAAGACGTGCTTGTCGTTAGCGAGCTTGACGATGCTGCAGCGGACCAGCGGACCGTTTATGAGATCGAAGGGCGTGCGCGCTTCGTCGGCGATGATCTCGCGGAGCTGTGCCTCTTCGGCGCCATCGACGAGCGGCATGTCGATCTTGAAATCCGGAATGAACTGGAAGCGCTCGCCATTGCGATCGAAGCGAATATGGAACGCATCGTGGCGAGCAACGACCGTATCGACGGCCTTGCGGAAGGCGCTTTCATCGAAGGCGCCCTCAAGGGTCAGCGAAAAGGATTCGTTGAAGGAGCATGAAGCTTCATCGCCGGCTTGAGCTGCCAGCCAGATTTCCGTCTGCGCTTCCGTCAACGGTGCAGAGGACGGCCGGGCGGCCGCAACCGCTACCACCGGCGCCTTGGCAGGTTCCGCCGCAGCAGGCTTGTCTTCCGCCGGCGCAAGGATGCCGACGGATTGCAGCGCATCCAGGCTGTCGCGGAAAGCCTTGGCGATGGTCTGGAAATCTTCCTCGGTATGCGCCGTCGTCAGGAAGCAGGGATAATGTTCCTGAATGTGCACACCGTTCAGGCGCATCTGCGAATAGAACAGCGTGCCGAGCGGATCGATGCTGCCGAAATCCGTGAAGAACCAGCTCTTGTAGCCGTGGACGACATCGACGATGCCGCGTCGCGCCAGATCGGCCTTGATCTCGGCGACAAGGGCTTCGGTGCGTTCAGTGACACGATCATAAAGTGCTGCACCCTCACCCTTGATATGATGGAGCACCGCATGTAGGGCGGCGAGCACCAGTGGGTGACGTACGAAAGTGCCGGCAAAAAAAGTCGGCGCCGTCATGGGAACGGAATCATCGCCATAGTTCCAGTGGCCGCCATCAAGCGCATCCATGAAACGGGAGCTTCCAACCAGAACGCCGATCGGCATGCCGCCGCCGACAACTTTGCCATAGGTCGCCATGTCACCCTTGATGCCCCAGATGGACTGCATGCCACCCGGATCGACGCGGAAGCCGGTAACGACCTCGTCGAAGACAAGCGCAAACTCGTTCTTGGTAGCGATGTCGCGCAGTTCGCGGACGAATTCCACGGGCTGCAGTTCCGGGTGACGGCTTTGGATCGGTTCGATGATGACGGCTGCGATGTCGTCAACATTGGCGCGGATGAAATCGAGGCTTTCCGGCGCGCCGTAGCGCAGCACCGTCATGTTGGCGACGGAGGATGTCGGAATGCCCGAAGCGATCGGCAGCGCGATCGGCTTGTCGGCGCGGTTGCGGCCCTTGACGAGGACCTCGTCGAACTGGCCGTGATAATCGTTGGCGAAGACCACGACGCGGTCGCGACCGGTGACAGAACGCGCAACGCGCATGGCGGCCATCACCGCTTCTGAGCCGGTGTTGCAGAAGGTGACGCGTTCGTGGCCGGTCATATCCGCGATCATTTCTGCGACTTCGCCGGCAAGTGCGGTCTGCGGACCGATGGCAAAACCGATATCGGCCTGCGCCTTCACGGCATCGATAACGAAATCAGGGGCGTGACCGAAGGCGGTCTGCCCGAAGCCGTTGACCAGATCGACATATTTGTTGCCGTCGACATCCCAGATATAGGCACCCTTCGAGCGTTCGCAGACGATCGGGAAGACCATTTCCTTCCAGTCGACGCGGAAGCCCGAGGCGGTGCGCGGATCGGCGAGCCAGCGACGGTTGGCCGTGGTGAATGCCTTCGATTTTGCATTCTTCGCCGCATAGGCAGCCGTCAACTCGGCAATGAAGCTCGATTTGGCTGAACTCATTTCCGGCGCCAGGCTTTTCGCGCCGGGGCGATAGAGCTTGATACGCTCGGTGCCGAATTCCGTTTCTGCTACGGAGCCAGGCGTAGGGGCGGCTACAACTGCGGGGGCTGCTGCCGGAACAGGAGCAGGCGCCGGTTGGGGTGCCTGGGGAACGACGGTCGCGATAACAGAGGTCTGCGGGATTGCGGTGGATCCCTGAAGCATCTGAAGCTGTTGCGCAAACAGCATCTGCGCGAGCTGGAGCTGCGATTGCAAGACGGCGGCGACATCGGAGGATGCTGCCATCGGAGCCACGATCGGCGCAACGGGAAGCGGTTGCGGAACGGCCATCTGCGGCTGCGGAGCCGACACGACGGCGGCCGGTACCGCCAGGGATGCGGCGATCGTCGGCGCTGCAACGGGTTGCACCGGCTCCGGCGGCAGTGTCTTGTCGAGATGCGCTGCCAGATCGGCGACGGACGGAATGTTGCTCAGGAGTTCGCGGAACGAAACCTTGATCTTGTATTCCTTTTCAATGCGCTGGGCAAACTGCCCGACGAACAGCGAGTCGAAGCCGAGTTCGAGGAACGTCACTGCACGGTCGTTAGGGCCGAGGTTCTCTCCGGACATCTCGCTAAGCAGCGCCAGGAGGGATGTTTCAAGGGTGAGCAGACGGTTGGAAACGGAGACGGGTGTCGCGACGTTCATAGCGTTGATCTCATCGGTGTGGTTGACTTCGGGTGCGAAAGGAACGGCCGTTGCGGTTGCCGCCACTGGCGGCGACGTCGCCGATAGTTCGGCGGCGCGGCGTGCGGCGGGCGGTGCGTCTATCCAGTGACGCTGCCGCTGGAACGGATAGGTCGGAAGAACCAGGCGTTCCTCTGCGCCGGCCGGCAGCGTCGGCCAGTCAAGATCGCAGCCGGCCATCCAGAGTTTGCCATGGGCTTCGGCCAGTGTTTCGGGCGCGGCGGATGCGCGATCGTGTTCGGGCAGCGATTGCACCACGGCGGCAAGCGCGTCGCGGGCGATCGTCTGGGCGGCAAATACGGAGAGCGTCCGGCCGGGACCGACTTCGAGAAGCACTGGCTTTCGGTTGCGGCAAAGTGTGGCTAGCCCGTCGGCAAACCGGACCGCATCGCGGCAATGGCTTGCCCAATAGTCCGGCGAGGTTCCGCGTTCGCCGGTCTGCCAGTCGCCGGTGACGCAGGAAATATACGGTATGGTGGCGTTGCCGTAGGTTGCCTTGGCGGTCTCTTCCCGGAGCCCGACGGCGGCATCGTCCATCATGGCGGAGTGGAAGGCGTGCGACGTATGCAGGCGGCTGAAGGCGATGCCTGCAGCTTCCAGTTCCGTGCAGACCGCGTCGATATCGTCGAACGGGCCTGAGATGACGCAAAGCTTCGGCGCGTTGATGGCTGCGATGTCGACGCCGCCGCGAAGATGCGCCGAGACGGTGTCGGCATCGGTGCGAACCGAAACCATCGCTCCCTGCGGCTGCTTCTGCATGAGGCGACCGCGATTGGCGACCAGCCGCAGGCCATCTTCGAAGGAGATGACATTGGCAAGCGTGGCGGCGACGAACTCGCCGACGCTGTGGCCGATCATGGCATAAGGCTTGATGCCGCGGCTCATCCACAGGCGCGCCAACGCGTATTCGACGAGATAGAGGCAGGGCTGAGCGATGCGCGTCTCGCGTTGCTCATCGGCCATCTGCTGGGTCACGATCCCGGTGTGGCAAATATAGTCACGGAGGTCGACGCCGAGCGTCATCTTCAGGAGTTCGGCGCCGCGATCGATCCAGCGTGCGAATTCCGGTTCGGAGGCATAGAGGCCGGCGCCCATCCCCGCATATTGCGCGCCTTGGCCCGGAAACATGAAGGCAAGCGGCGGTGCATCGGCGGCGACAAGCGGCTGATAACGTTCTGCCCCGAGGCGATCGATC
>JAGWJK010000561.1 GCA_028865845.1 Rhizobiaceae bacterium | reverse complement strand
GTTGACGGTCTGCCCGGCTCGGATTTTTCCTTTTCGAATACGGTCACGCCCGAATTCGACGGTTCCTATTTCTTCAACGAGCACATCGCCACCGAGCTCATCCTGGGAACGACCTATGCCAAGGTCGAGG
Organism: Rhizobiaceae bacterium; assembly: GCA_028865845.1. GTDB lineage: Bacteria > Pseudomonadota > Alphaproteobacteria > Rhizobiales > Rhizobiaceae > Rhizobium. The sequence continues at coordinate 4,108 of JAGWJK010000561.1, read as the reverse complement.
GCAAGGGGTCGATCGCCGGCTTGGGCGAGATCGGCAAGACGTGGCTGCTGCCGCCGACACTGACACTGCAATATCACTTCACCGATTTCGGCGCGTTTCGCCCCTATCTCGGCGCCGGCGTCAACTACACGATGTTCTACAACCAGTCGGGCAAGAGCGCTCGCAGCCTCGATGTCCATGACACCTTCGGCGTCGCCCTGCAGGCCGGCTTCGACTACATGGTCAACGAGCACTGGGGCGTGAACGTCGATGCGAAGAAAATCTTCCTGCGGCCCGATTTCGACGCCAATGTCGGCGGCGCCAATGTCAGCGGCAAGGCCAAGCTCGATCCCTGGCTGATCGGCGCGGGTGTGACCTACCGGTTCTGATGGACCGAAAGAACGCTAAAGCCGCCGGGCTGTTCAGGCAATTTCACCGAGCGCGAACAGCTCGCGGTCGCGCGGCCATAATTTCGATTTGCGGCCATTTGCAACGGAAGCGAGATAGACCCATCATGTCTCTTGGCGTCGCGAAATGCCGGACACTGGCTCGCTAGAACGAGGCAATGATGATGTGCGCCTGAATCTTGGCGGCGACCTCGCCATTCCCGTGCTTCTTAGCGATCACGGATGCGGCATGGTCCGTTGCGGCTTCCAGCTTTCCCGGCGCTCTCGCTTCGATTTCGGTGCGAATGACGGTTCCCTGGCAAAAGGCGATTGCCGGGATGCGTGGCGAGGATGCCCGGCTTTGTTCGGCTCTCGTGTCGATGTCCACATGGGAGAAACCGCCTTCCGCCAGATCGCCTCTGATCCGTTCCTTGTCGTGATAGCCGTGCGGCGTGCGTGCAAGGAAACGCGGCGGATCATCCGGAAATAGGGTTGCGAGCGCATTCGTAACGTCATCCGCAAATACATTCTCCTCGATGCGGTCCCAGACGTTGAACAGGAAATGTCCGCCTGGCTTCAGCACCCGTTTTGCCTCGCGGTAAGCGGCCGGACGGTCGGGAAAGAACATTGCGCCGAACTGGCAGCAGACGACATCGAAGGCAGCATCGTCAAACGGCAGCGACATGGCGTCTGCCTGCCGCCACTGGATGCGGCTATCGGGAGGCTGGAGCGACGCAGCGAGATCGAGCATGGGCTGATTGAGGTCGGTGACGACATAGCTCGCATCGGGGGACAGCTTTGGAGCCAGAGCACGGGTTACAACCCCGGTACCCGCAGCGATTTCCAACACGGCTCCAGGCGAGAAGGACGCCACCCGCCGTGCGAGATCCGCGGCATAGGGATCGAAAATCAACGGCACCATATAGCGGTCGTAGTTCTCCGGGACCGAACCGGTAAAAGCCTTGTCGGATGCCAGCATTGCACTATCCCCCAAGTGCGTTTGAACGCGCGTGAGATTAGCACATAAATCATGGGTTCAACTGGCTCTCGAGGACAGGCAGGCTGACAGAGAAGGCAGTCCTGTCAGCTGGAGTTCCGAAGGCTCGGGACAACTGGACGCTAGGCGGCGGCCGGGGTAAACCCATTCAATTTCGCCGGCATGTCTCCGCCATAAGCCCAATCCAGCAGCTCCACGGTGTGCAGGATCGGCACTGCCGTTCCAGTGGCGATCTGTGTCATGCAGCCGATATTGCCGGTGGCGATGATATCGGCGTTCGTCGCCTCCAGGTTCCTTACCTTGCGCACCTTGAGCTCGTTGGAAATCTCCGACTGCATGATGTTGTAGGTGCCGGCGGAACCGCAACAGAGATGACCTTCGGCCGGATCGCGCACCGTGAAGCCGGCCGCCTTCAGAAGCAGCTTCGGCGCCATGGTGATCTTCTGACCGTGCTGCATCGAGCAGGCGGAATGATAGGCAACGGAAATACCACGCGGCATGTGCGACGGCAGATCGAGGCCCGCGAGATATTCGGTAATGTCCTTGGCGAGCGCCGAAATCCTTGCCGCCTTTTCCGCATAGGCCGGATCGAGCCTCAGCATATGGCCGTAGTCCTTGATCGTCGTGCCGCAGCCGGATGCGGTGATGATGATGGCGTCCAGTCCGCCGGTTTCGATCTCGCGCATCCAGACATCGATATTGGCGCGGGCACTGGCGAGCGCCTGGGGCTCGCGACCCATGTGATGCACCAGCGAGCCGCAGCAGGCCTCGCCCTGTGGCACCACGACTTCGACGCCGAGACGCGTCAGCAGCCGGATCGTCGCTTCATTGATGCCGGGATCGAGCACAGGTTGGGCGCAGCCGGTCAGGATCGCCACCCGCCCGCGCTTTTCGGCCCGTGGCGCGTGCTGTCCCGGCTGAGCGAACGGCGACGGCGCCGGAATGGAGCGCGGTGCGAGGTTCAACATCGCAACGAAGGGCTCCATCGCCGGGATGCGCTTCAACAAGCCTTTGAACGGGCGTCCGAGCCGGGCAAGATTGAGCGCCAGACGAAAACGGTTCGGATAGGGCAAGACCGCCGCCAGGATGTTGCGCGTCAGCCTGTTCATCACCGGCCGCTTGTAGGTCTCCTCGATATGGACGCGCGCATGGTCGACCAGGTGCATATAGTCGACGCCGGAGGGACAGGTGGTGACGCAGGCAAGGCAGGAAAGACAGCGGTCGATATGGGTCACCACCTCCGTATCGGCGGGACGGCTGTTCTCCAGCATGTCCTTGATGAGATAGATGCGGCCGCGCGGGCTGTCGAGCTCATTGCCGAGCGTTACATAGGTGGGACAGGTCGCGGTGCAGAACCCGCAATGCACGCATTTGCGCAGGATCGCCTCGGACTCTGCGATATCGGGATCGGCGAGCTGGGCAAGGGTGAAGTTGGTTTGCATCAGGCGGGTTTCCCGATCGCTCCACCTTCTCCCCGGCGGGGAGAAGGATGCGCGTAGCGCAGGTTGAGGGGGCGTTGCACCGTGAGGGATGCCGTTGGCACACATTCGGAAGACTCGGCGCGCTGCGCCGAGGCCCCCTCATCCGCCCTATCGGGCACCTTCTCCCCGCTGGGGAGAAGGGGAAAACTTAAGCTATTGCTGCCTGATAAGGAGCGGCAAAAGATACCTTCCCCTGCCCCCCACGGGGAGAGGGCTAGAGTGAGGGGGCGCCGAACGAACGATCCCATCCGCATCACGCCATCTTCCCCGGATTGAAAATCCCCGCAGGATCGAACTTCTCCTTCACGCGTGCCGACAGCAGCGCCACTGCCTCGGGCTGCGGCTGGAAGGCCGGTGTCGCGGCGCGCGCTGAGGGCGTGGCCCGCAACAAAGTAGCATGACCGCCGCCGAGTGCATGAATATAGCGCCGCACGAGTTCGCCTTCCGGCTCCGCCTCCATGCGCATCCAGACGAGGCCGCCCTGCCAATCGTAATAGGCATCAACTCCCGCCTCCAGCCGCAGGGCCGCCACAAGCTGATGGCCTATGCCGGGGGCAACCGAGACGCGCCAGACCGGTCGCATCGTGCCATCCGCGTAAGGTTTCACGTCGCGAATCTCGCGCCAGATCTGGCGGCTATCGGCCTCCTCCAGCCGCGACACGCGACCAAATCGCGCCATCGCAGCGCTCAACTTGCCGGCTCTGACCGAAACCGATCCCGGCAGGCCCTCGATGCGCAGGGCAGTCGCCGCACCCTCCGGCAGCTTGCCGCCGAGAAATGTCCAGGCAACGGTAAGCGGCAGATGCGCCGCGCCGGAAACATCGAGCGGCAGAGCCATGACCGCCGCCATGGCCTGCGCGGCTTCGGCGTCATTCAGATCGGAAACAATGATCGTCTCCTCCGTCTTCGGACTTGGCGGCACGCGAAACGTGACCTCCGTCAAGAGACCGAGCGTGCCGTGCGATCCGGCCATCAGCTTGACGAGATCGAGGCCGGTGACGTTCTTCATCACCCGACCGCCGGCCTTGACGACTTCGCCCCTGCCGTTGACGAAGCGTACGCCGAGCAGGCTGTCGCGCGCAGCACCGCTGACGAAACGGCGCGGGCCGGAGACATTGGCCGCGAAGATGCCGCCGATGGTCGGTTCGCCCGAAGTCATCATCAGCGGCCGGTGGTCCATCGGCTCGAAGGCCATCATCTGACCGCTCTCGGCAAGCGCCGCCTCGACCTCGGCAACCGGCGTGCCCGATCGCACGGTCATGACC
>JAGWJK010000560.1 GCA_028865845.1 Rhizobiaceae bacterium | reverse complement strand
ATGAACGAAGTCGGCACGGCAGTGCTCGCGATCTCGCTCGTTCTGATCGCAGTGTTCTTGCCGACGGCCTTCATCCCCGGCATATCCGGGCAGTTCTACCGGCAGTTCGCCGTGACGATTTCCGTCGCGACGGCGATTTCCTGCCTGAACTCGCTGACACTGTCGCCGGCGCTTGCGGCGATCGTGCTGCGTCCGCACAGCCACAAGAAATCCAATAACGTCTTCGCTCGTTTCGGCCGATTCCTCGGCGATGGCTTCAACCACGGTTTCGACCGGATGAGCAGCGGATATTCGTGGATCGTCCGTCATCTCGTCACGACCTGGTTTGCGCTCGGCTGCGCGCTGGTGGTCTTCGTCGGACTGTTGGCGGCCACATGGTACATGGGCCGGATCGTGCCGCAGGGCTTCATTCCCACCATGGACCAGGGCTATGCCATCGTCGTCGTGCAGCTGCCTGACGGCGCGTCGCTTGCCCGCACCAATGCCGTTATCCAGAGGGCGACGGAGATCATCGACAAGACGCCGGGCGTCGAAAATGCCGTCGCGTTTGCCGGCTTCAACGGTGCGACCTTCACGAACGCGTCCAATTCCGGCGTCATCTTCACGCCCTTCAAACCCTTTGAAGAGCGGTTGAAGACCGGCGATTCGGCCGCCAAGATCATCGGGCAGCTCTACGGCAATCTACAGGGCATCCAGGAAGCCTTCATCATCGCCATCCCGCCGCCGTCGATCCGCGGCGTCGGCAATTCGGGCGGCTTCAAGATGCAGATCATGGACCGGGAAAATCCGGATATGCGCCGCATCCTGCCGCTTGCCTATCAGGTCATGGGCGTCGCCGCGCAGAACAAGGGTCTCAGTGGCGTCTTCACCACCTTCTCGGCGAACAGCCCGCAGTTCTTCCTGGCGGTCGATCGCGACAAGGCGCGGGCGCTGAACGTGCCGATCCCGAATATCTTCGAGACGCTGTCGATCAACCTCGGCACGTCCTACGTCAACGACTTCAACGCTTTCGGTCGCGTCTACCAGGTGCGGGCGCAGGCCGACCAGCAATTCCGCATGGAGCGCGAGGACATCCTGGCGCTGAAGGTTCGTTCGGCGACCGGCGCGCTCGTGCCGCTGGGAACCCTGGTCGACATCAGGGACACGACCGGCCCGACGCTCGTCCAGCGCTACAATATGTACGTCTCTGTTCCGATCCAGGGTAACCCCGGTCCGGGCGTTTCGACCGGCGGCGCGCTCGACATCATGGAAGGGCTGGTGAAGAACCTCCTGCCACCCGGCACGACCTTTGAATGGACGGAACTTGCGTATCAGGAAAGGAATACCGGCAACACGGCAGTCTACATTTTCGCCCTGTCCGTCATCTTCGTGTTCCTGGCGCTGGCAGCCCAGTATGAAAGCTGGATCCTGCCGCTTGCCATCATCCTGATCGTGCCGCTGGCGGTGCTTGCGGCGCTGATCGGCGTGCATCTGCGTGGGATGGACAACAATATCCTGACGCAGATCGGCTTGATCGTGCTGATCGGCCTAGCGGCGAAGAATGCCATCCTGATCGTGGAGTTCGCCCGCCAGGCGCAGCTGGAGGGCAAGAGCGCCGTCGAGGCGGCGATCGAAGCGAGCCATCTGCGTCTGCGGCCGATCCTGATGACCGCATTCGCCTTCATCTTCGGCGTCGTGCCGCTGATGATCGCGACCGGCCCCGGCTCGGAACTGCGCCAGTCGCTCGGCACCGCCGTCTTCTCCGGCATGCTCGGCGTGACGCTGTTCGGCCTGTTCCTGACACCGGTCTTCTACGTCGTGCTGCGCCGCCGCCGTCAGACGCCGGCCGCCGAAGAGCCGAGCGCGGAAGCGCACGAGCCGCCGGCTGCCTGATCAAGGACCGGAGCGGTTCTACGGAACCGCTCCTTCACGTCTTCAGAGATGCGGATTGCGCGGCCGGTATTTCTTCACCAGCCGCTGGTTGATTTCCTTGGCGCCGGGCATGTTGGCGCTGAGGTAGACGGCGGGATCTCCATCCTTGGAAAGCTCGGAGGCGACATCGGCGAAGATGGCGTTGAGCACGGTGGCGCCGATCGCGGTCGAGGCCGGCCCCACTTTCAGATTGCTTCCCGACAGTTCGACGAGCGCATCGCCCGGCGGCAGGCCGTTGTCGAGGACGATATCGGCGACGTCAGCCAGCCGGCGCCGCCCGGCGGCGATGGCGGTGGAATAGGCGACGGAGGTGATGGCAATCACCGTGGCGCCGATCTCGCGGCCGAAATCGGCTGCTTCCATTGGCGCGGCATTGACGCCGGAGTTCGAGGCGATGATCAGCACGTCGCCGGGCTGCATGCCATAACGCTCCAGCACCGGCCGGATGAGGCCCTCGGTGCGCTCGTAGACCGAGCTGATCACCGCGCCTTCATGCAGCATCGCCGAGCCGACCAGCACCGGAATGGTGAAGGCGAGGCCTCCGGCGCGGTAGTGCACTTCTTCCGCCAGCATGTGCGAATGGCCGGTGCCGAAGACATACACCCGGCGATCGGCACGCGCGGCGGCACAGACGACGGCCGATGCCTTCGCCATCGGTTCGGCGAGCGTCTCCCGCAAGGCTTCCAGCCTGGCGATGACGGCGGAGAAATAGCTGTCCGTGACTTCGGTCATGATGGGCCTTTCCTCGGTCTCGGCTCAGGTCGATGGCTCGCCGGCAATCCAGGTTCCGGTCGCTTCGATCGCGTCGTTGATATGAACGAGGTCGACGCGGTTGCCTGGCGTCAGATGGCCGCGATCGGCAAGCCGTAGGAAGCGGGCAGGATAGGACGTCGCCATGCGCAGTGCTTCCGAAAGCGGCAGCTGCAGGATGTTGACGCCGTAGCGGATGGTCGAGGCCATGTCGACGTCGGAGCCGGCGAGCGTGCCGTCTTCCAGCGTCAGCTTCGAGCAGTAGCCGCCCTTGGTACGATAGACGGTGCGGCCATTGAGCGTAAAGCTCGGAAGATCGGTGCCTACTAGCGACATGGCGTCGGTAACGAAGAACAGCCGGCCGTCGCCGCGCTTGGCGCGAAGCGCGACGCGCAGCGCACGCGGATCGACGTGATGGCCGTCGGCGATGATGCCGCACCAGGGCGACGGATGGTCGACCGCAGCGCCGACAAGGCCGGGCGCGCGGTGGCCCAACTGGCTCATGGCGTTGAAAAGATGGGTGACGCCGCGAGCACCTGCGTCGAAACGGGCGTCCGCGTCCTCGGCCGAGCAATCGCTGTGGCCGAGGCTGACGATCACGCCGCCCTCGGCAAGCGCCTGCACCTGGCGTTCCGTCACCTGCTCGGCCGCCATGGTAACGAGCAGCGTGCCGATCGCCTCGCGGGCGCGGATGAAGGTCTTGACGTCGCTATCCTCGACCGGGCGCATGAGTTCGGCAAGATGCGCGCCCTTGCGGGCCGGCGACAGATGCGGACCTTCGAGATGCAGGCCGGCGACGCCGCGATTGGCTTTGACGGCCTCGATCGCCGCTTCGATCGCGGCCGTCGTTGCGGCCGCGACGTCGGTGATCAGCGTCGGCAGCACCGACGTCGTGCCGTAAGGACGGTGGCCCTCGGCGATGATGTACATGGATTCGGGCGAGGGCTCATCGTTCAGCATCCGGCCGCCGCCGCCGTTTACCTGCGCGTCGATGAAGCCGGGAGAAAGCACGCCGCCGTCAAGGCGGATGATCTCAGCATTGTCGGGCGCACTGCCGGCAGAGGTAATCGCCTGCACGCGGCCGTTGCCGATCACCAGCGCGCTGTCTTCATGAAAGCGCTCGCCATCAAAAATGCGGGCGCCGGTAAAGACCTTATAGTCCATCACATGGTCTCCGTGACCTTGAGGAGGTTCGCCGGCTTGTCGGGATCGAAGCCCTTGCGGCGCGTTACCGACTCGATCAGGCGATAATAACAGAGGATCGAGACCAGCGGGTCGACAAGGCCGTTGCCCGTGGTCGGCATGCGCAGGTTGATGCCGGCGAGAGACGCCGTGGAGAAGGAGACCGCGGTGGCGCCAAGCTTCTGCAGGCGTTCCAGCGCCTGGGCGTTGTTGGCGAAGGCGGCATCGTCGGGCGCAAAGGCGACGATCGGGAAGCCCGGCTGCACCAGGCGCATCGGGCCATGCATCAGCTCGGCGAGCGAGAAGGCCTCGGCATGCAGGCCGGCCGTTTCCTTGGCTTTCAGCGCGGCTTCAAGCGCGATCGCGAAGGCCGGGCCGCGGCCGCCGGTATAGAGCGAGG
>JAGWJK010000559.1 GCA_028865845.1 Rhizobiaceae bacterium | reverse complement strand
TGCGCTCGGTTATGCGAGCATGCGCGGATATGGCAGCGTCCATCCGACAGTGAACGAATTGCGATTGGCCGAGGCGCCCGTGCGCCTCCGTCATCCGCGCGGCACCGCCTTCAGCGCCGGACGCGTTCGCGTCAGCCAATGCGAGATCATTTCTAAAGGAAAAGAGCTGGAACTCGGTTTCTCGGCCACCTTCGGCTGGAACGAGGTGAAGACGATCGCAGCCGCCACTCTGGACCTTGCGTCGACCAGCAAAGATCCGCATCCGGCGATGGCTGAAGAATTTGTTCTCTACCATACCGAGCCGGTCGAAAGCTCCGGCTTCTGCATTCACTTCAAATTGCCTCACTACGTGACGTTCCAGTCGGCGCTGGACAATGTTCGGCGCGTCAAAGCAGACAGGGCGGCAAATGAAAACCCAATTGCGACGGAAGCGATTCCACCCAAAGAGCACGAGGTCTCGCTGTGAAACTCCAGGAATTGACGAAGCCATGGGAACCCTTCAACTACGGGTTTCTGGATGAATCAGCCAAACGCGAACTTCGCCGTGCCATCCTGAAGGCAATCGCGGTTCCGGGCTACCAGGTTCCGTATGCGAGCCGCGAAGTGCCGATGGCGCGCGGGTGGGGAACCGGCGGCCTGCAGGTGACCCTGACGTTGCTGAAGCCCACCTCGGTCGTGAAAGTCATCGACCAGGGCGCCGACGACTCGGTGAATGCTACAAGTATTCGAAAGTTCTTTTCCCGCGTAGGCGACGCGCTGGGAACGGAGGATACGACGAAAGCGACGATTATCCAGTCGCGGCATCGCATCCCCGAGGAGAGGCTCAGCGAAGATCAAGTGCTGGTGCTGCAGGTGCCGGATCCCGAGCCGTTGCGCGCGGTTCAGCCGGACATTTCCGTGGCACGCGAGATGCACGCAGACGCCGACTATGGACAGCTATGGCTGGTTCTCTACGAACAGCTCGTCAAATCCGGGCGCATCATGCAGGGAGACAGCTATCCCAGCATGGTCAACGGCCGTTATGTGATCAGCCCATCGCCGATACCGCGGTGGGACGTACCGAAGCTCCATCAATCCGATCATTTGACGATCCTGTCTGCGGGACGTGAAAAACGCATCTATGCCGTACCGCCTTACACGAACGTCGAGCCTCTGGTGTTCAACGACGTGCCGTACCGCGTGGAGGATCATCGCGACAAGACGTGCTACCGCAGCCAGGTCACCGGATACTTCATGAACGAGTTGCCCCAGGACGACGGATCGTCGCGCTTCGAGCTGTCCGATAGCCATTTCGGTGTCAAGAACATCTGCAAGGCCGAGGGTGAACAGGTCCACGTCGGCGAAACCTGGTACAAAGACGGGAGGATGAACTGATGGTCGCAATCGACCTCGATGTAGTATCGGTTCCGGTGCGTGAACAGCCTCAGCTCATGCTGGCGAAACCAATTCTGGCGATGCGTGACATCGCCAAGAGCTACGGGGATGTGCGGGCGCTTGCCGGAGTGGATGTGACTGTCTACCCCGGTGAAGTCATGGGTATTGTGGGAGAATCCGGTTCGGGGAAATCCACGCTGCTGCGAATGATGAACCTCGAAGACACACCGGACAGAGGCTCTTATACCCTGGCGCTTCCTGGCCATGAAAATCGCAATCTCTTCGCGCTCGATCGCTTCGAGCGAAGGATGCTGCGGGCTCATCACATCGGTATCGTCTACCAAAATCCGCATCTCGGACTGTTGATGAACCATACCAGCAGCGGCAACGTGGCGGAGCGCCTTCTCATTGCCGGCAACCGAAACTTTGCGGAACTGCGCGAGCGCGCCCGACAATCCCTCGACGCCTCCGAGTTCCCGCTCAGCCGGATGGATGCACGCCCGAATGAACTATCCGGCGGCATGCAGCAGCGTGTTCAACTGGCGAAGGCCATCGCGCTTGAGCCGACCGTGCTGCTCCTCGATGAGCCGACGACCGGCCTCGACGTGAGTGTCCAGGCGCTCGTGCTCGACACACTGAAGCGGCTGCAACGCGACCGGGCCATTACGATGGTGCTGGTCTCGCACGATCTGGGCGTCATTCGCACGATGGCCGACAGGGTCATGGTCATGCGCGGCGGCGCCGTGGTGGAAGAGGGATTGGCGGATCAGATCTTCCAGGATCCTCAGCACGAATACACGCAACAGCTCGTGCACGCGAAGCTCTGACGGCAGGTGGACCGATGAATATACAAACTTCTGCTTCTCCCGCTGTGCCGCCTGTTCTCAAGGTTCGGGGTCTCTGCAAGCAATTCGAAATGCATCACCTCGCTCGAACCCTTTATGCCTTCCAGGATATCGATTTCGAGCTTCACAGCGGGGAATTCATCTTATTGCGGGGCGAGAACGGGGCGGGGAAATCGACTCTGCTCCGTACCCTTTATCGTTCGTATCTGCCGCGCGCCGGGCATATCTATTATCACGCGCGTGAGGGCGTCATCGACCTTGCATCGGCCGCCGATGTCGACATTGCCGTACTTCGCCGACGCGAGATAGGTTTCGTGACGCAATTTTTAAACGCACGGCCGCGTGTGGCAGCCGAGGAGGTGGTCGCCGAGCCGTTGAGGCTTGCAGGGCGGCCTCACACTGAGGCCATAGCCGAAGCGCGGCGATGGCTGGACGCGTTTGGCGTCAAGAAACAACTCTGGCCTGCCTACCCATCGACATTTTCCGGCGGCGAGCAGCAAAAGGTCAATCTGGCGCGCGCACTTATCCTTCCCCAACGCCTTCTCCTGCTCGATGAACCGACGGCCTCTCTGGATCAAGCGGCTCGCAAGGCGCTGGTCGCTCGTCTTGCCGAGCTGAAGGCCTCCGGAGTTGCGATGATCGGCGTCTTCCACCACCCTGACGACGTCGCCGAGCTGATCGACAAGGAGCTGTATCTCAAAGCGATGAAGGTCGAGGAATAAATCGCGGCTCGGGACGAATTTGCCGATAATGCCGGCGCGAAAGGCACTGTTGTCGATCAGGGCGAATGCAGGATTATCGTTATGCGACGAAAAGCGCGGACCTGCGACCTAGTCCTATCCATATTGATCACTTCGCGACGAGATTGGTTCCGGCGATATCGTGATATCGACAGTAACGAGCTCCTTACCGGCAACCTGCACGTCGGGTTAGGCCCTTTTCAAGGGGAACGCGCGGTAAATCCATCATGTGATCGCGGCGGCGGGATGCGGACGCTGATTGTCAATCCAGACCAGCCCTAATGATATCGATTTCGTCCCGGTTGCCGATCAGCGGAAAAGCTGGTTTCTCTCGCACAAATGTTATGCAAAGCGTGCTGCTGATTCCTGGGTTTTCGTCTACGAACTGCACGCGCGCATTGAACGATCACCCGGTGTGGTAAAAATTCCGTCACGTGGACATCCTATACGACAAGCCATTACCACGTCTCAGCGGCTTCCTTGAACTCGCCGCTGAGAAAGCTCGCTCAAAAACTTGGATCATAGCTGCATTCGGAAAAGGCTAACTGCTTGCTATTTCTGCAATTAACGATACCCGTGAGAAATGAACTTCTTTGACAATATCAGGGCAGATCCGTGACCACTCCCACCTGGACAATTGCCGCTCCGCTTGCCGTTCTTGCTTTTCTCGGCATCGTGTTGACCGTCTTCTCGCATGCCGTTCCACTATGGTTGGTTCCTGTTGCAGTGATCCTGCTTCTCGCGGCAGTCATGGCAGCGGTCCATCATGCCGAGACGGTGGCTGCGCGCCTTGGCGACCCGTTCGGTTCGATCCTGCTTGCGGTGGCGGTAACAGCCATCGAGGTTTCGCTGATCGTGTCGGTGTTGCTTCAGTCCTTCGCGGAAACGAGCGAGATCGCGCGGGACACCGTCTTTGCCGCCTTCATGATCGCGGTCAACGGCATTGTCGGGCTTTGCCTGCTGGTCGGCGGCCTGCGCTATCGTGAACAGGATTTCCAGGCCAAGGGAGCGACAGGGGCGCTCGCCGTCCTCGGGACCGTTGCCGTCCTGTCGCTCGTGCTTCCGAATTTCACGTTAAAGACGCCCGGCCCCGTCTATGCGACGCCACAGCTCATCTTCGTGGCCATTGTGTCGCTGGCGCTCTATGGGCTTTTCCTGTTCGTCCAGATGTTCAGACACCAGGACTATTTTCAGGACCCCGCCGGCGGAGATCTGCACGGCGAAAGACCGGAAAAACGGGAGTTCCTGAAGGCGCTATTGATGTTGCCGGTGGCACTTGTGTCCGT
>JAGWJK010000558.1 GCA_028865845.1 Rhizobiaceae bacterium | reverse complement strand
ACGGCGCTGTTTGCCGCCTGCTGTCCAACGCGGGCGACGTGAGCCACCTGGAAAATATCGAGTGTGCCGGCAGCGCCCGGTCCGTCGGTGCCGAGACCGATATCGATGCCGCGCCGCCACATTTCGACAAGCCGCGGATGACCGATCGAATAGTTGCCGAAGCCGCAGTGGCAGGCAGACAGGCGATGCTTCTGATAGAGATCGACCTCGTTCGGGCTCAGCAGGACCGAGTGGGCGCAATGGAGATGATAGGACAGCACGCCCATCTCATCGAGCCATTCCGTCGGACGCTTGCCGAACTTTTCGAAGGCATAATCGATCTCGTAACTGCCTTCGCAAAGATGGGTATGGATCTTGACATCCAGTTCCCTGGCCGCCGTCGATATGTCCTTGATCAGGCCTGGCGAGCAGACGATGATCTGGCGCAGCGACAGCCATGCCTTGACGCGATCATTCTCCCGCCAGCGTTTGACCAGCGAGACGTTGCGTTCGACAGCTTCGTCCCGCGTCATCAGCATGTTGCTTGGCACATCCGCGCCGATATTTTCGCTCTGGTCCATGGTGGAGAGCGAAACGAAGCCGCGGATACCGACATCGGTTGCCGCCCGCCCCATCTGGTCCGGATGCGGACCACCGGCTTCGGCAAAGCAGGTGGTTCCGACCTGGATCATGTTCGTGTAGGCGACGAGACCGGAGAGATAGACGTCCTCCGGCTCCAGGCAGCTTTCGAACGGAATGAGATAGTTCTTCCAGATCGGCAATTTCAGCGGCCGCTTACGGGCGATCGCCTGCAATTTGCCGCGCAAGAGCTGCTGGCCGGTATGGAAATGGGCGTCGATCAATCCAGGAATGGCGATCTTGCCACGCCCGTCGATCACGGATTTCGGAGTGAACCCGTCGCTTTGCGCGGCCGGCCCCATCCAGATCATGCGTCCGCCTTCAACGGCGATCGCGCCATCCATGATCACGGTGTTGTTGCCGTCCAGCGTGACGACGTCACATCCCTTGACCAGCAGATCAACCGCCTGTGATCCGATTTCTTGCTGCATTGTCGTATTCCAGGTTTTTGATCTTACAGTCCGGCGAAGGCTTCTTCGGCGATGCTCGCATCGGCGATCTTGTCGATGTCTGGCAGATCGGTGCGGCCCGTTGCCTTGGCGGCGGCATACATGGGGCCTGCCATCTTTTCCTTGTCGAGCTTGAAGAGATGGTATTTGGGATCGTTGCCCGGCCGGAAGAACGGCATCTGCAGCTGATTCTGGCGCATCTGCTGATCCATGTTCAGGCCATAGTCGGCGCCGTATTTCTCGATGACGAGCTTCGGCGCCAGCGTCGGATCGGCCTCATTGAGAAGCTGCGCGCGGATCAGCGCCTGGATGTACTTCACCAATGCCGCGCGATTTGCCGTCAGGAAATCGCGCTTGACGAAGGCGAGCCCGGCATAGCTCGGGAAGCCGAGTTCATCGAAGCTGCGGAAGAAGAAATCCTTGTCCCGCACCAGCCCCATGCCTTCCATGGTGATGGTCTGGTTGGTCGCAAACGCGGTATATCCGTCGCCGTCGCCGGCCACCAGCGGCTCCGGCGAGAAGCCGGTCGGGACCATCGTCCAGTTCTTCGGCGGCAATCCTTTCAGCGCCAACGTGGCCTCGATCGTCGTCTGCTCGGCTGGCCCCTGCGCCAGGATCTTCGAGCCGACGATGTCCTTGGCTTCGAGGATCGGCTTTTTCGCAAGCGAAATAATGCCGAGCGGCGAGCTCTGCATGGCAGCGCCGATCAGCACGTAGTCGTTGCCGAGCTTGACGGCGTCGAGGAACGGAAGCCAGCTCGTATAGCCGATGTCGGTATTCCCGGCAGATACCAGCGTCAATGGGTCGGGAGCATTCGGACCGCCCGGGGTCACGCCGACATCGAGGCCGGCCGCCGAAAATAGCCCCTTGTCGAGCGCGATCCAATGTGCGCCGTATTCGACATTGGCGATCCAGCCGAGCTGCACGCGCAGCTTCGTATTGCTCTGCGCAAAGACGCGCCGTGAGAAGGACGGCATGGCAAGGGTGGCCATCGCTGCGGTCTGTAGAAAATTGCGTCTGTTCATGTCTTTTCCTTCGGCCCTGAGGCGCCAACAAATGACGAAAATTCTGCGGAGATTTTTGCTCGCGGCGGCGCCCTTCGGCGGCCGTCGGACGCGGCTGCGTTTAAGAAATTGGGATCGATGGGTGCGCCTTTGGCGGCCCCGAAGCGCTTAGGCCCGATCTTGGCAATCCATCTGCGGCACAGGTTGAGCACGCAATGGCGATGGGCTGATAGAAATGGGAGAGATCGCTGGCGGCCGATAACGCCGCCTTCATCTTCAAAAATATGCGCCGAGAATGGCGTGAATATTCGCTGTCTGAAACCATGGGCATTCCCTCGTAAAAAGGTTGCCCTCGGTTGTTCCCTCATTCTGCGGGCCCCTTTGCGGACCCTGCATTTTTTGTTACAGGTAGCTGTAGCACATGTAATTTTAATTACAATACGGATTGGTAGGTGACGTGTGGAATTACGAGATAACGATCTGCCAGCCAGTTATCTGCCCGGAGGGTCTGTCGTTGCGGACCGCATTGCGGCTATCTATCCGGAGCTTTCCTCGGCTCTCAGAATGTTTGCGGATTTCGTCCTGACGGACCCGATGCGGGTGGTGCAACTGAGCATCAACGACACGGTGCATGCCTCTGGCGTCTCGGTCGCGACCGCCAATCGCTTTGCCCGCAAGCTGGGCTTCGAAGGGTATGCGCAATTCCGCTCGGAACTCGTACAGGGCTTCCAAGCCATGCTGGCACCGGTCGAGCGCCTGCGCCGAAAGATATCGGAGGGATCGACCGTCCACGAAATCATCGCTGCCTCCCTGGAAGAAGATATCGAAAATATCCGAGAGACGATGCAATCGCTCGACACGTCTCGTTTCGAGCAGGCCGTCGACATGCTCGTGAATGCCGAACGCATCCTGCTGCTTGCGTTCGATAACGCCGCATCGCTCTGCAATATCTTTGCCCATCGGCTCGAAATGACCGGCAAACACGTCATCGAGGCTGGGTCCGGCAAGCTGGCCGCTTCGCGTCATCTCGCGCATTACGGAAAAAACGATCTCGTCGTCTCCCTGGCGTTTCCGCGATATATCCGCGACACGGTGGATGTGACCCGTGCCGTCAAAAAGCGCGACATCCCCATCTTGGCGATTACCGATACCCAGGCTTCGCCGATTGCGAGCCTGGGAACCCTGACGCTTTATATACGCGCGCGCCGCACGATCGGCTCGACGTCGGATGCGGCAATCCTGTCGGCGCTGGAGGCGCTCGCGGCCGGGGTATCGGCAAAGACGCCGGGCGCGGCCGAGACGGCGCAGCGCTATGCCGATTTTGCCTATCCCTGGATGATCGCCGAATGAAGTCCTGATTTCTCCCGACCATACGGAGCCACCCCCGGCTATTTCGGCGCATCGGCATCGTGCTCGCAAAGTATGTTCGCGAAAGCGCCGATCAGGGATGCTGCCGGGCTGCGGCGGCCGATAAGCCCGATCTCGCGGTCAAACCGGGGATTGTTGACGGGGAGAATCGTCAGTTCGCGGCCGATGGGGGACGTGATGCCCCAATTGGGCAGCAACGATACCCCCAGGCCTTCTGAGACCAGGGCCACAATGGTTTCAGGCGCGTCGAGTTCGAAGAGTTCGCGGACCTGAAGCTTCTGGCTGACAAGATAGCGATTGACGATCTGGCCCGTCCACGCGTTGCGATCCATGCGGATAAAGGGTGCGGATTGAATGATCATTTCGATCGAGCGGCCCTTCGTGCCCGCCGGCGCCAGGAATACCAGCGGTTCGGCGCGGACAGGCTGCCAGACCAGGCTTTTGGGAAGGGGGAAGGGCGGTTTCACCGTCACGGCACATTCGATCTCTTCGGCCTCGAGCATGGAGAGAAGCCCCATCGATGTGCCGGGCACGACCTTCAGGTCGATCTCGGGATGACGTTCCGCGAGTCTTCGCAGCGCGCCGGGCAGGAGCGCCATAAGCGCGGTCGAGATTGCCCCGACCCGCAATCGGCCACGCAGGGCGCCGGCCTGCGCGATCTGCGCCAGTTCGTCGGCCTGGGCGACAATCGACCGGATGGAGGCAAGAACGGCCTGTCCGGCATCGGTAAGCGCGATCGTCTGCCCGCGGCGAAGCGTCAGAGCGACGCCCAACGATCCTTCGAGGGACCGGATCTGTTCGGCGACC
>JAGWJK010000557.1 GCA_028865845.1 Rhizobiaceae bacterium | reverse complement strand
AAGCTCGCGAAATGTTCATCTCGGCGATGCGCGAGGCGAGGCTCAAAACGCATTGACACGGAAGGACGGTTAAGCCGCGTTCCGGATATTCAGATGCTGGGGCCGACGGACACCGGTTTCGTCGAGCAAAAGTGTGCTTGTCCATTCTCCTCAGACAGGCACGACATTGACGATTGCCAATATATTCTCCCCGATCGTTGCAGATGAAAAAGGCCAGCGAGATGATCGCTGGCCTTTTGGTGTCGGGAATTGTGAGTCCGAACGAGCTTACCTGTTGAAGCCTCGCGGCGCCATGTTGCAGACCGTGTTCGGAAGGCAATCGGTGTGATCCGGGCTGTAGGGTCCCGGTTGCCCCTGCTGGCGCTGCTGCTGCGGACGATTGTTTTGCCCCTGCTGCGGTTGCGGACGAGGCTGTTGGTCGCCGCCGCGATTATTGTCCGGCCGGCGGTCGGGCTGGTTGTCGCCGCCGCGGTTGCGGTCGGGGCGCTGGTTATTGCCCCAGTCGCGACCTTGATTGCCACCATTGTCGCCGCCGTTGTCATTGCTGCGGCTGCGATCCGGCCGCTGACGGCGCCAATCGCCGTTGTCGTCTTGCTGATTGCCCCAGTCGCGATTGCGATCCGGCCGCCGATCCCAGTTTTGATCCGGGCCGTTATCCCAGCCGGGCCTGTTGTCCCAACCAGGGTTGCGATCGGGGCGCCGGTCCCAGCCGGGACCTGGATCCGGGCGGCGGTCCCAGCCCGTATCCGGGGCGCGATCGCCCCATCCCGGACCGCGCCGCCAGTAGTCCCGCTGGCGATAGAAATCGCGGCCGCGATAGTAGCGGCCCCAGTAATTGTCGAGATCGAAGGTTACGGTCGGGATGCCGAGGCCGCGGTAATATTGCGGGCCGACATAGATGCGGCGCGACTGATAAGTCGCCTGGATATAGCTGCCGGCAACCCAGCCACGGCCGCCCTCGAAGGAGACATCGCACCAGGGCGTTTCCTGGAGGCAGCCGTTGATTTCCAGCGGCGTGCCGTAGGGAATGAGGGTCACGGCCGGATATGCGGTGCTCGGCCCGGACCGCATGTTGACATTGGCCGTTGCAAAACCTTCCGCGGCTTCCGCTATGGCCGGTATCGCGACGAGTGCTGTCAGCGTGATTGCGGTCAGAAGCTTGTGTCTCATGAAATGCTCTCCCTTTGCGCGTCGCCGCCTCGATGGTCTCGCAATGGCGGCGGCGTTGATGGCTATTTTCCGCTGTCGGTCCTATCCCGGCGGGACGCACAGCACGGTCACGGGAATCGGCAAGCCGTTTCCAGTCTCCGTAGATGAAAGATGGCGCAGTTGCCGGATTTTGTAAGGTCCGGCTCCTTTCCCCAATCTTGCTTCTAGTTTTAAGTGAATTCGGATGAATGAAACTTGAACGGACCTAAACAATATCGCCCAAAGGCGCGTGAAATTTTAGCAAGGTTCACTTATTATATCAGTCGTTACTATGGCTATATTGTTGCTGGCGATCGCATTCGTGGCAATTCCATGGCAAAGGATTTTCATTCGTGGTCTTGAAATTGCCGCGATGCTATCCGATATAAGCTCCAGTCATGCAGTTGGCTTGACGTATGGAGCGCCCGAAAGGCGATCTGTCGTTGCCGGGGTTGCGAAGTGGCTGTTGACCAAGTGTTAACCTTTCGCGCGCAATCTGACTGCAGTATCCGCCTTCCCTTTGACCACGGATGTACTGGCACTGATGTGAGGGTGGATGACGAAAGGCCGGTTTACCCCGGCCTTTTTTGTTTTCGGACGGTAGGGGTGGCGTGCACCGCGAGAGCGGAGCGCGCCATTTTTATGTCCGCCGGCTGGCGAGGCCTGCCCTGATCTGCTGAATTCGTCTTCTCCGCCTGAAGCCGTTACTTCCGCAACGCCGAGAGAAGGTCGCCGCCCGCTCTTGAATCCCCCAGATAAACAAAAAACCGCCGCAGTTGCCTGCAGCGGTTTCGCATCAAGAAGCGCCCGGGGCTCCGGGCGCTGTATCTTAGTTGGCGACCTTCTTGGTCGAGGCAACCTTGACCGGCTTTGCAGCTGCGGCCGTCGGCACCTTGTCGGCGGCGACATAGCCGGCGCCGATGTTGACGTTCAGAGAGATGTAGTCGATCGCGCTCTGCTGGACAGCCTGCGCAAGGCTTTCCTGTGCGTCCGATACGGAGCGCTGGGCATCGAGAACGTCGAGCAGCGAGGAGGCGCCGTCCTTATAGCTTGCCGTCGAGAGTTCGAGGGCTTCCTGGTAGGACTTGACCTGAGCGCGCAGGGCCGAAACCGTCTGCGCGTCGCGGCTGACTGCCGAGAGGGCGTTTTCAACCTGTTCGACGCCGCTGAGTACCGTCTGCTTCCAGACGATATACTGTTCGCGGCTCGACGATTCGGCGATCTTCACGTTGGCACGCAGCGCACCGCCGTCGAAGATCGGCAACGTCAGCGACGGGCCGAACGACCAGGACGTCAGGCCGCCATGCGACGACGACGTGTGCAGGTAGGACGGCGAAATCGAACCGCTGAGGGTGATGGTCGGGAAGAGCTGGGCTTCTGCCACGCCGATCTGTGCCGTTGCCGCTGCAAGATTGCGCTCGGCAACACGAATGTCAGGACGGTTGCGGATGAGGTCCGCCGGAACGCCGCTGTTGACCCTGCCGCGGAAGACCGGCTGGGAGCCAGTGCCGAGTTTTACGATGATCGTTGCCGAGGGAACGTTCAGCAGCGTCGCGATATGATGTACTGCCTGGCGATAGCTGATCTCGAGACCCGGAATTTCCGACAGCGTCGAGTTGACCAGACCTTCGGCCTGGACGACGTCGAGGCGGGAAGCGGCACCGGCGTCAAGCTGGAACTTGGTGAGTTCGAGCGTTTCGCGGCGAGACTTCAAGTTGTCCTGGGCGATCGAGACGCGGGCCTGATAGTAGCGCACGTTGACGTAGCTGTTCGCCAGATCCTGCAGGTAGGTCAGGCGCGAAACGTCGACGCTGGAGTAGGCCGCATCGAGCGATGCCTGAGCGCCTTCGCGGGCGCGGCGATACTGACCCCAGAGATCGAGCAGCCATGACGCAGTCAGGTCGCCGCCCGTGGTGTTCAGCGTCTCAACCTGGCTACGCTGGCTGCCCTTCTGGCCGCTCGTCGTATTGGCGCCGGAGAGGTTCAGGCCTGGCAGCCCACCGGCGCCAGCAACGATAACGTCGGCCTGGGCCTGGTTGATGCGTTCCAACGACTGTTGGATGTTAAGGTTCTGATCAAGACCCTGCTGGGCCAATGCGTTGAGTCTGGCGTCGCCAAACTGGGTCCACCATTGCGAGCCGGAGACGTCGCCGTTGACCTTCGTACCGCCCTCCGAGAACTTGGCCGGGAGAGGCATTTCCGGTGGCTTATGATCGGGGCCGCTAACGCATCCTGCCAGAAGAAGCAGCAGGGCGGGGGCGGCAGTACGAATGGATACCATCACATTATCCCACAATTCAATTTACATGGTCACGTCTCGCGGAGTCGAACTGACTCCACAAGGTATGGGCGCTCCTGTCTACGCAATACAAACAAACGACCCGAAGCAGTCGGGGTCAATCTAGCAATCAGTTTTGCAATAGCACAGTGCCCTTTGCGATTTCTCGCGGGGGAACATGTACGGGATCATGACAATTAGCGGGATTCAGGTAAAAATTTTATGAAGTGTTGCAAAAAACATACCCTCCCCACGCTACTTAAAGGGGTGGGATTCGACATTTTTTGCTGGGATGCAACTCCAGCGCGGTCCTTCAGCACGGAGGCAGAGTCGAATTGATGGCCGTCAAGCGCAGATTTCGGCCTATGCACAGCTAACGCAAAAGCCGCCGATCCTCCCTTTCGCAGCTCTGACTTTCGGCCGGACTATGCCTTCGCGGGAAAATAGCGCAGCAGGCTTGCGTGAACCCGGTCGCGCGGCGTCGCTCCGCGGTCGTCAGGCACGAAAGTTTCGGCGGTGATCGCTTCGTAAGCGCGAATATACACTGTCGACGTCTGCTCGATCAGGTCGACGGGGATCTCCGGAATGTCGTCCTTATAGGGATCGCAACGCTCAGCCACCCAGGCGCGGACGAAATCCTTGTCGAAGCTCGCCGGCCGTTCGCCCTTTTCGAAACTTGCCTGGTAACTCTCGGCCAACCAATAGCGACTGCTGTCCGGCGTGTGGATCTCATCGGCAAGAATGATGGTGCCGTTTTCGTCGGTGCCGAATTCATATTTGG
>JAGWJK010000556.1 GCA_028865845.1 Rhizobiaceae bacterium | reverse complement strand
TGCTTTTTTGAAAGACTGCGCCCACATTGATTCGCAGTTTTGAACGGAGAGCGCGCATGGAATGGCTTTCGGGCAGGGTAATCCTCGTCTGGGGTTTCAAGCGCGTCCTGCTCGCCATCCTGGCCGGGGCTATCGGCGTCCTGGCGCTGCCGCCCTTCGGCTTCTTCGCGGCGATGTTCGTCTCGTTCACCTTGCTCGTGTGGTTGCTGGACGGCACGGCGGCCGGTCCTGACAGCAGCCTGCTAGGCAGGCTATGGCCGGCCTTCGCCACCGGCTGGCTTTTCGGCTTCGGATACTTCGTGGCGGGCCTTTGGTGGCTTGGTCACGCATTGTTGATCGACGCCGACGAATTTGCCTGGGCGCTGCCGCTCGCCATCCTCGGGCTGCCCGCCTTCCTTGCGTTTTTCTATGGTGCCGCAACAGCCCTCGCCCGGCTGATCTGGGCCGACGGCATGGGGCGTATTGCCGCACTGGCCTTTGCCTTCGGTCTGCTGGAGTGGCTGCGCAGCTTTCTATTCACCGGCTTTCCCTGGAATGCCATCGGCTATGGCGCCATGCCCCTCCCGCTGATGATGCAGTCGGCGCACGTCATCGGCGTGCTCGGCGTCACGCCGCTCGCCGTCTTCGTTTTCGCCGCGCCCGCGCTGCTCGGCACGCGCCAGGGGAGGGTTCCGGGCATCGGTCTTGCGGTGCTGCTGGCCGCCGCGCATTTCGGCTACGGCTATTATGCGCTGAACCTCCCGGAGCCGCCGCCGGCCGCCGGCAAGGCCGCGCCAATGGTTCGCATCGTCCAGCCGGCGATCGACCAGGAGGCGAAGATGGATACGGACGCGGATCGCACCGCTATCTTCGACAAGCATCTCGCCCTCTCTGTGCAGCCACCGGCCAACGGCGGCAAGCGGCCCGACATCATCGTCTGGCCGGAGACCGCTATCCCCTTCATTTTAACGGATAATCAGGATGCCCTGACCCGCATCGCCGATCAGCTCGACGACGACCAGATCCTCATCACCGGCGCCATTCGCGTCGAGGACATGGGTCCCGGCGCGCCGCCGCGCTACTATAACTCCGTCTATGTCATCGACGGGCGCGGCCAGATCATCGGCGCTTCCGACAAGACCCATCTCGTGCCCTTCGGCGAATACGTGCCCTTCGAAAACATCCTGAGCTATCTCGGCATCGAGAATGTCATCGAGTTGCCGGGCGGTTTTTCGGCGGCCACCAAACGCCAACTGCTCACCTTGCCCGATGGCATCAAGCTCTATCCGCTGATCTGCTACGAGATCATTTTCCCGAACGAAATGACGCCGGAAATTCGCCAGGCGGATGCAATTCTGAACGTTACGAATGACGCCTGGTTTGGCGACACGCCGGGCCCCTATCAGCACTTTCTGCAGGCGAGGGTAAGGGCGGTGGAGCAGGGCTTGCCGTTGATTCGCAGCGCCAATACCGGCGTTTCGGCCTATGTCGATGCTCACGGACGTTTGATTTCCGGAATCGATTTTAATCAGCAAGGATTTGTTGACGCCACTTTGAGTAGCGCAACCGTTTCGGGTATCGACGATGGAGAACGAAAAGCATACTTCTGGTTGATCGTTGGGGCACTCGGTATAATCGCTGTGATTTCACGCATGGGTTTTATTTCAAGGGCGAATTGACCCAAAAACCCTAAAATTGCATAGTGGTTGCCGTTCGCCTTTTGAACGTAAACTAGAGGCCGGGTGGGCGTCGGCTGCAACGTGGCGTTATAGGGGTGGTTAAGGGCACCGGGTGGCAGGACCTGAATTCAACCTATGTTAGGGCAATATGAGATGATTGAAAATAAAAAGAAGCCAAACCCGATCGACATCCACGTCGGTAGCCGCATCCGCCTCCGCCGCACCATGTTGGGCATGAGCCAGGAAAAGCTTGGCGAGAGCCTTGGGATCACCTTCCAACAAATCCAGAAATATGAGAAGGGGACGAACCGCGTTGGCGCCAGCCGTCTTCAAAATATTTCCAGCATTCTTAACGTTCCGGTTTCCTTCTTTTTTGAGGACGCTCCGGGCGAGCATACGGCAGGCGCCGGCGGTATGGCCGAAGCGTCTAGCTCCAACTACGTCGTCGATTTCCTGTCTTCCTCCGAGGGCCTGCAGCTCAACCGCGCCTTCGTGAAGATCTCGGACGGCAAGGTGCGTCGCAAGGTCGTCGAACTCGTCAAGGCGCTCGCCGCCGAGGCCGACGCCGAGTAAGCCTTTCAAAGCAATGCCACAGCACTAAAGTCGAAAGGCGGTCAATTTGGCCGCCTTTTCCTTGTTTACGGCAAAATTTTATCCTATTTGATGGGATATAAAGATATATTTATGTCCTTCTGCGACTTGTTTTTCAGCATCGAACTGAATATCAAATGCGTAGATTTGTTCTTTGAGGGGAATCCCACATGCGCGCGAATTACCTGTTTACCAGCGAGTCTGTTGCCGAAGGTCACCCGGACAAGGTTTGTGACCGTATCTCCGACGAAATCGTCGATCTGGTCTACCGCGAAGCGGCCAAGACCGGTGTTAACCCCTGGGGCGTGCGCATTGCCTGCGAGACCCTTGCCACCACCAACCGCGTCGTCATCGCCGGCGAAGTTCGTCTGCCGCCGAGCCTGATGAAGAAGGACAAGGATGGCAACGACGTCATCAATCCTTCGAAGTTCAAGGCTGCAGCCCGCCGCGCCATCAAGGACATCGGCTACGAGCAGGACGGCTTCCACTGGAAGAAGGCGCGCATCGACGTGCTCCTGCACTCGCAGTCGGCCGACATCGCCCAGGGCGTTGACAGTGCCGCCGACCAGCAGGGCGATGAAGGTGCCGGCGACCAGGGCATCATGTTCGGTTACGCCTGCCGCGAAACGCCCGATCTCATGCCGGCGCCGATCTACTACTCGCACAAGATCCTGCAGTTGCTTGCAACCGCCCGCAAGAAGGGTGACGGCGACGTCGCCAAGCTCGGCCCCGACGCCAAGAGCCAGGTCACCGTTCGCTACGTCGACGGCAAGCCGGCCGAAGTGACCTCGATTGTCCTTTCGACCCAGCATCTCGATTCCGATTGGGATTCCGACAAGGTGCGCGCCGTCGTCGAGCCCTATATCCGCGAAGCGCTTGGCGATCTGAGGATTGCCGACGATTGCAAGTGGTACATCAACCCGACGGGCAAGTTCGTCATCGGTGGCCCGGACGGCGACGCCGGCCTCACTGGCCGCAAGATCATCGTCGACACCTACGGCGGTGCTGCTCCGCATGGCGGCGGCGCATTCTCCGGCAAGGACACGACCAAGGTCGACCGTTCGGCTGCCTACGCTGCCCGTTACCTCGCCAAGAACGTCGTTGCTGCTGGTCTTGCCGACCGTTGCACGATCCAGATCGCTTACGCGATCGGCGTCGCTCAGCCGCTGTCGATCTATGTCGACCTGCACGGCACCGGCAAGGGCGTCACCGAAGACGCTGTCGAAGCCGCGATCCGCAAGAGCATGGACCTGTCGCCGTCGGGCATCCGCCGCCACCTCGACCTGAACAAGCCGATCTATGCCAAGACCTCCGCCTATGGCCACTTCGGCCGCAAGGCTGGTCGTGACGGTTCGTTCTCCTGGGAGCGCACGGACCTCGTCAAGGCATTGAAGGAAGCCATCAAGGCTTGAAGGACAGCATGACGGAAGACGAGACGAATTCCGGGTCGGCGCCCAAGGAAGGGCGCCGGTCGCGGGCGACGGAAGCGTTCTATGGACGGCGCAAGGGTAAGGCCTTGCGCGGCCAGCAGGCTGAAAAGCTGGAAACGCTGCTGCCGCAATTCATCGTCGATCTTTCCGCCCCGGCCCCGCAGCCGCTGAATGATCTGTTTCCCGTGCCGACCACACGTCTGCGCCTGGAAATCGGCTTCGGCGGCGGCGAACACCTGATCCACCGTGCGGTGGAACAGCCGACGACCGGCTTTATCGGCGTCGAGCCCTTCGTCAATTCCATGCAGAAATTGCTGGCAAGCGTCGACGACGCCGGCGCCCGCAATATCCGCGTCTATAACGACGATGCGACGCAGCTGCTTGATTGGCTGCCGGATGCCTGCCTCGACCAGATCGATCTGCTTTATCCCGATCCCTGGCCGAAGAAAAAGCATTGGAAGCGCCGCTTCGTTTCGCAGGTGAACCTTGCCCGCTTCCATCGCGTGCTGAAGCCCGGCGCTCTTTTCTGCTTTGCCTCCGACATCGACACCTATGTCAACTGGACCCT
>JAGWJK010000555.1 GCA_028865845.1 Rhizobiaceae bacterium | reverse complement strand
CTCGATCATGCGCCGGCGGGCTTCTTCTCGGCTGGCCGCAAGGGCGAGATTTTCTATCTGAATGCGACGCTTGCCGAGTGGCTTGGCTTCGACCTTACCAAGTTCATGCCCGGTTCGATGACGATCGGGGATCTGGTCGCGGGCGAAGGCCTGGCCCTGATCCAGTCCGTGCAGGCCGAGCCCGGCCTGAAGAAGACGGTTACCCTCGATCTTGATCTGCGGCGCGCCAATGGCCAGAGCCTGCCGGTGCAGATCGTCCACAGCGTCACCTCGATGCGCGATGGCGCTCCGGGCGAGAGCCGCACCATTGTCCTGACGCGGCAGAGTGGCGGCGATGGTGACCAATCCGCCTCGATCGCGGCGATGCGCTTCAGCCGCTTCTTCAACAACACACCCATGGCCATCGCCTCGGTCGATGGCGAAGGCCGCATTCTGCGGACAAATGCGCCTTTCCTGAAGCTGTTTTCCGACGTCGTCTCGCGCGACGATATCGAGCGCGGGGCAGCTCTGGAGAGCGTCGTCTACGAGAGCGACCGGCCGATGCTGGCGCAGGCGCTTGCCGCTGCAAAGGATCGGCAGGGCGACATTCCGCCGATCGATTCCCGCAATCCGAAGGACGATGCGCGGCATTTCCGCTTCTACGTCAACGCGGTCATCGATCAGACGGACGAAGCGCCGGAAGAAGCGGCGATCGTCTATGCCGTCGAGGTAACCGAGCAACGGGCGCTCGAAACGCAGATGGCGCAGACGCAGAAGCTGAATGCAGTCGGCACACTTGCCGGCGGTATTGCGCACGACTTCAACAACGTTCTAACCGCGATCCTGTTGTCTTCCGACCACCTGCTGCTGCAGGCGCGGCCTTCGGATGCCAGCTTTGCCGACCTGATGGAGATCAAGCGCAACGCCAACCGCGCCGCCGTGCTGGTGCGGCAGTTGCTCGCCTTCTCGCGCAAGCAGACCATGCGTCCGACGATCCTTAATCTCACCGATGTGATCGGCGATCTGCGCATGCTGGTGGATCGGTTGCTGTCGGGCACGCACGTCAAGATCGATGTTGACTATGGCCGCGATCTCTGGCCGGTAAAGACGGACCTGTCGCAATTCGAGCAGGTGCTCATCAATCTCTGTGTCAACGCCCGCGATGCCATGCCCGGCGGCGGCACGCTGACGCTCAGGACGCGCAATCTGGCGGCCAGGGATGTCGCCGGCTTCAACTACGCCTATCTTCCGCACGAGGACATGGTGCTGATCGAAGTCAGCGACACGGGCACCGGCATTGCGCCGGAGATCATGGACAAGATCTTCGAGCCGTTCTTCACGACGAAGGAAGTGGGCAAGGGCACCGGTCTCGGCCTTGCCATGGTCTATGGTATCATCAAGCAGTCCGGCGGCTACATCAATCCGGAATCAGAGGTCGGCAAGGGAACGACGTTCCGCATCTTCCTGCCGCGCCATATCGTCGAAGTGCCGGCGCAGGTGGAAGGCCAGGTTTCCGAAAGCCGCGATGTCGCGGCGATGGATCAGAGCGTTGCCGCGGTCGTCCCGACGGAGGAGCCCGCCGATCTGACGGGGAAGTCGGCAGTCGTGCTGCTGGTCGAAGATGAAGAGGCCGTGCGCCGCGGCGGCAAGCGCATGCTGGAGACGCGCGGATATACGGTTTACGAAGCGGGTTCCGGTGTCGAAGCACTCGACATCATGGAAGAGCTCGAAGGGAAGGTGGATGTCGTCGTTTCCGACGTCGTGATGCCGGAAATGGATGGGCCGTCGCTGTTGCGGGAATTGCGCAAGACATATCCGGACCTGAAGTTCATCTTCGTTTCCGGCTATGCCGAAGACGCCTTCGCCCGCAACCTGCCGGCCGACGCCCAGTTCGGCTTCTTGCCGAAACCGTTCTCGCTGAAGCAATTGGCTGTCGTCGTCCGGGAAACGCTTGATAAATAGCCGGCGAGTTCCGACGGACGTTGTCGCAAAGAATAATATCCGCCAAGTCCGTCGTACCCGCAAATGGCGGACAAAAGCCGGTCACAATCGACCATTAGCGGTTGTGGGATGTTCGTCGCCCATCTTCCAGCAGGTTACATTCTTTCGAAGCTCGTGATCAAACGCGATGCGGTTTACCGCAGGTGGCTGCTGGGCGTTGCCCTGGTCTGCTCGGTTTTGCCTGACATGGATCTTGCCTATTTCTATCTCGTCGACCAGCGAAGACACGCCCATCACGGTTATATCACCCACACGCCGGCATTCTGGCTAGCGATATCTGCCGTTCTAAGCCTTGGACTTCTCGCCTGTCGCAAGAGAGACTGGCTGATCTTTGTGGCGATCGGCCTGCTCGCCATATTTCTGCATCTGATCATGGATACGGTCGCCGCCGATATCCGCTGGCTCTATCCCTTCAGCGATCGCAGCTTCAACCTCGTCGAGGTACCGGCACTTTATCAGCCCTGGTATCTCAACTTCGTCTTTCACTGGACGTCTTGGATCGAGGTGGCAATCTGTCTCCTGGCAGCATCCGTTTTTGGATGGGAGTGCTTGCGGGCGAAGCAGGGGCAGGACAAGTATTCACCGCCTCCGACATCGCAATAGGCTGTCGTCGCCTGCTCCGGCAAGATACGCCGGCCTTGGGGGAAAAGGCGGCCGTAGCCGCCCTCCAATTTCCTACTCTGCCAGGGCAACCGCGATTTCTGCGGCGAGCCGGGCGTTGTTTTCGACCAGCGCGATGTTGGTCTTCAGGCTGCGGCCATCGGTGATATCGAAGATGGTGCTGAGCAGGTACGGGGTGACGGCCTTGCCGACGATTTCGTCGCGCTCGGCGCTATCGAGCGCGCGCTCGATGTAGATCTCCATCTCCTCGCGCGGAATTTCGTCGGCTTCCGGCACGGGATTGGCGATCAGCATGCCGCCATCGATGCCGAGCTGTTCGCGGGTCACCTGGAAGTTG
Source organism: Rhizobiaceae bacterium (assembly GCA_028865845.1). Taxonomy (GTDB): domain Bacteria; phylum Pseudomonadota; class Alphaproteobacteria; order Rhizobiales; family Rhizobiaceae; genus Rhizobium. Next base: position 1,315 of record JAGWJK010000555.1, on the reverse strand, counting down.
GCGATCGCCGCCGGGCTGTTGAGCGTCAGCGGGCTCGGCAGGCCGGAGGAACGCGACCAGAAAGCAGGGAATTCGGCGCTGTCGTAGGTGACGACGGGAACGCCCCGCGTTTCCAGCACTTCCAGCGTCTTCGGGATATCGAGGATCGCCTTGGCGCCGGCGCAGACGACGATGACGCCGGTGCGCGCAAGCTCTTCCAGGTCGGCGGAAATATCGAAGCTTTCCTCAGCGCCCCGATGCACGCCGCCGATGCCACCCGTTGCGAAAACCTTGATGCCGGCGCGGGCAGCGGCGATCATCGTTGCGGCGACAGTCGTCGCGCCGGTGCGGCGCTCGGCGATCGCAAAGGCGAGGTCGGCGCGGGAAACCTTCATGGCGCCGCTGGTCTGCGCCAGCGCTTCCAGTTCTTCCGGCTCCAAGCCGATGTGCAGCACGCCATGGATGACGGCGATCGTCGCCGGCACGGCACCTTCCTCGCGGATGATCGCTTCGACGCTGCGTGCCATCTCGATATTGCCCGGATAGGGCATGCCGTGGGTGATGATGGTCGATTCCAGGGCCACCAGAGGCGCGCCGCGCAACTTGGCGGCAGCGACTTCCTTCGAATAGGAGATCGGGAGCAGGGGCGAAATAGGCTTGGTCATGGTCTGGTCCAATTGACTGTAACGGGAAATGCGAAATCTGCGCGCTTCATGACAGAATAGCGGCTTCGGGAACAAGAGCCAGTGTTGTGTTCAAAAGCTCCGGCGAGAGATTTTCGGCGGTGGCGAAAGGCGAACGTACGGTGATGGCCGCAGCGGCAGCACCATGGCGAACGGCTTCGGCAAGATCGAGCCCGGCGAGCAAGGCGGCGAGAACGCCCGAGGCCACCGAATCCCCCGCGCCGGTCACGTCGGCGATCTCTTCCACGACAGGGGGCTGCAGGGTGACTGTGTCGTTGCTGGAAAAAGCGATCAGGGCGCTCTTGCCGCGGGTGATGACGCCGCCCTTGAGCCCGAGTGCCCGCAGCGCCTCCACCCAATCCCGCGGATCGTCCGGCCGGCTTTCCGTCAGCGCCGCTGCCTCGGCCTCGTTGAGGAAGAGGTGGTCGATGTTGGCAAGGCAAGACTTGAGGCGGACCACCTTGGCGGGCGAAATCGCGATTGCCGCCAGCGGTTTGGCGCAGGCAGACGCGCGTGCCCCGATGGCAGCCAGGGTCTCCGCCGGCAGGTTGGCATCGCACAGGATAAGGTCGGCGGCATCGAAAGCGTCGCGAATGGCGCGCACGGCGAGCCGGCGCGGCACGAACAGCCGGTAGAGATCCATGTCGGCAAGG
>JAGWJK010000554.1 GCA_028865845.1 Rhizobiaceae bacterium | reverse complement strand
TTCAGATGATCAAGTCCCTGGTGATCGATGGTGCCGGCGTCGGCATCCTAAGTTCCATCGATGTGATGAGCGAACTGGCAAGCGGCGAGCTTGCGTTCACGCCGTTCACCGACACGATCCTTCGCCCTCTCAATCTCGCGCTGTGCGCCATGCCGGTAAGACAATTGTCATCGGCCGCCAATCTGGTTCTTGCCCGCATCGTCGCCGGCTTCGGAGGCGGGGAGGATAGGACGGCGAAGAACTTGTGAGACCTTCTGCAAAGCCGGTGCGGCGCCAATTGTATCGAACTGTATCTTCAGGAGGCTCTATACCTTTCGTTACATCGCGGCGATTACGCGACATACCGCAGATACATCCGATCGTCTTTTTAGCCATGTCTTCGGCAAACAAAGGAAATGATCATGTCTCACCTTTCTCGCGTATTTTTCGCCCTCGCAGCTGGCGCAATGATGTTCGCCGGCCAGGCCATGGCGGAACAGAAGCCCACGATTGTTCTCGTTCACGGCGCCTTTGCCGAAACCAACAGCTGGAACGGCGTCATCAAGGATTTGGAAGCAGACGGCTATCCGGTCGTCGGTGCCGCCAATCCCCTGCGCAGCGTCAAGGGCGATGCCCAATATGTCGGCTCAATACTCTCCAGCATCAAAGGACCTGTCGTCCTCGTGGGGCACTCCTACGGTGGCAGCGTCATTTCCACGGCGGCAACCGGTCATGACAACGTGAAAGCGTTGGTCTTTGTCGCCGCTTTTGCACCGGAAGCCGGCGAAACCGCGGTGGACCTTAGCGGCAAATTTCCCGGCAGCACGCTCGGTCCGACGCTTGCGCCGCCGGTCGACCTGCCGGATGGCGGACACGACCTCTACATCGATCAGACAAAATTCCGCGATCAGTTTGCAGCCGACGTACCCAAGGCGCAGGCCAAATTGATGGCCGCCGACCAACGGCCGATCGCCGAAGCGGCCCTGAAGGAGCCGGCCGGCGCGCCCGCATGGAAGGATATCCCCTCCTGGTTCGTCTATGGTGACGCGGACAAGAATATCCCGGCCGCGGCCCAGGCCTGGATGGCCAAGCGTGCCGGGTCGAAGGACACGGTCGTCGTCAAAGGCGCATCACACGTCGTCATGGTTTCGCATCCAGATACGGTGGCCCGCCTTATCGAAGAGGCAGCCAGGGCGACCAACCATTGAAGGCATGATGGATGGCGGCCGAAAGGCCGCCGTTCACGTGATAGACTTGGCAATGCCCGTCAGGAAGCTCTCGCAGTGGTAGCCCTCTCATGAAGACAGTCCGCATCGCCGCGGCGCAGACGCCAGAATTTCGGGAGGATATCGAGGGTGCTGTGGCCTATGCGGTCGACGTTGCGGCGCAGACCCATGCAGAAGGCGCCCGGCTAATCTGTTTCCCCGAGGCTTTCCTCCAGGGGTATCTTCTGGATCAACAACGCGCGCGGCGGTGTGCGCTGGATGTGGTGTCGGAGGAGTCTATCGCCTTGGCGCAGCGATTCCCGGCATCGGATCAGCTCATCGTCCTCGGCATGATCGAGGCCGATCATGATCGCCTTTTCAACTCCGCCGTCGTGATCCGAAACAGGACCATAATCGGGCGCTACCGCAAGAGGCATTTGCTGGCGGGCGAGGCGATCTTTGATCCCGGTTCAGACGCAGCCGTTTTCGATATCGACGGCCTGCGGTTCGGAATCAACATCTGCTACGACAGCAATTTTCCCGAGGCGGCGCGGAAGATCGCCGATCTTGGCGCCTCGCTGATCGTCTGTCTGGCCAATAATATGATGCGCCGAGACAGAGCAGAGGAATTTCGCGATCGGCACAACGTAGTGCGGGGCGACCGATGTCGCGAAACAGGTCTGTGGTTGATTTCGTCAGACATTACCGGCGAGCGAGAAGGCCGGGTATGCTGGGGGCCGACCGCCGTCCTGAGCCCTCAAGGGCAAGTCGTAGCGCAATTGCCGCTGGAGCGGCCAGGATTGCTGATCTTCGATATTCCACAAGAACCGGAGCGATAATCGCCTCCGCTTTCCCTCACGTAAATAGTAAGTGGAATAAAATCTTGAGTTGAGTATTTCAATCGCGCCCAAGTTCACGAGGACAGCGACAATTTCACTTGGAAATTGTTGCCTGAATAGTGGTATGGAGAACCGAGTTTGAACGGCCGGTCTTCGTAGGCGCTAAATATGAATAGCATGGTTAAGACGACATTGTGTTCTTGTGGTAGTGGTCTGCGCGCGGTGCGTTGTTGCCACCTCGATTATGCAACACTCGCGCCACCTGCGGCCTATCACCATCTGTTGCCGCTCGTCGACAAAGCTATCGAATGCCACTCCAGGGGCGCGACCTCCGAGGCGGAACGTCTTTGCCTCGAAGTGTTGGAACTCGCTCCCGGCCAAGGTGGGGCGCTCGCTGTTCTCTACCAGATCCGTAAAGCTCAGAACGTCCGGTCCGCTTCAGAAGCTTTGGTTCGTCGTCTTGTGATCCTAGATCCGAACAATGTCTGGGCGACGCAGGAACTGGCGTTGCTTCTCTTCGGCAAGGGTGATCTTGCCGAGGCCGAGGTCCATGCCCGTAACGCAATCCGTATCGCGCCGAATGAACCGCAGTCCCATAATCTGATGGGCATGATCATGACCGAGATCAACAGGCCTCAGGTTGGCGAATATCATTACCGCCAGACCCTCAAGCTTCTCGGCCAGCGTCAGCCGATCCTGTTGGCCAACCTTGCCTGGAATTTGAAGAACCAGGGCAAGATGGCCGAGGCGAGGGCGCTCTACGAAGAATCGATGCAACTCGATCCCAACATTCTGCAGACCGTTCTTGGTTGGGCGCGAATGGAGGAGACGGATCGGAATTTTGCCCAAGCCGATGTCCTTCTCGACAAGGCGGATGCGCTTGCTCCGAACAATCCCAGCATCCTCCTCCATCGCGCTGTCGTTCGCGGCCGCACCAAGGACTACGATGCCGCCCTATCCATTCTCGCAGAGCTCGAGCGGCGCAACCCCGCCGGTGGCCTCGGCACCAACGAGCTTCTGGAAAAGGGTAGGCTGCTCGACAAGATAGGCCGTTATGACGAGGCCTTCGCCGCTTTCGCCGATGGCAAGCGCAAGAATGTCGAGCAAAGCGGCGTCGTCTATCTTGCAGAACATGCCGCCCAACTCGTCAGTCGGCTGAAGCTTTATTTCACGGCCGGCCGCCTGCGCATCGTACCGCGGGCAAAGCCGGTGGATAAAGGCCCGCAGCCTCTCTTCATCGTCGGCTTCCCGCGCTCCGGGACGACGATGGTCGAGCAGACATTATCGGCGCATCCGCGGATTTCGGCGGGCGACGAGTTGCCCTTCGTCAACGAGATCAGCAACATCATGCCGCGGATGCTGAACAGTCCGCTCGCCTATCCCGAGGCGCTGGCAGATCTCTGGATGGGTGACCAGCGTGAGGGTCTGGACAATCTGCGCGATTATTATCTGCAACGCGCGCGCCAGGCCGATGTCGTCCAACCCGGCGCAACATGGTTTACCGACAAGATGCCGCTCAACGAGACGCATCTCGGCCTCATCGGCCTGATGTTTCCGGAGGCGCCGATCATCCATGTGTTGCGCCATCCGCTCGATATCGTGCTCTCCGTATTCTCCAACCACCTCACACACGGTTTCTATTGCGCCAACGCGCTCGAAACCATCGCTCGCCATTTCGTGCTGATCGCTGATCTCATCGAACATTATCGCCGCGAAATGACGCTTCGCTATCTGCCGGTGCGCTATGAGGACATCGTCGGCGATCAGGAGACGCATGTCCGGCGCCTGCTGAGTTTCGTCGGTGTCGGTTTCGACAAGCGCTGCCTGAAATTCCATGAAAACAAGCGTTATGCCCGCACCGCAAGCTACGCGCAGGTTGCCGAGAAACTCTACGACAGCTCGCGCTATCGTTATCGGCACTACCTGAAACATCTGTCACCGGTTATCCCAATCCTCGAGCCGACTATTCTGCGCATGGGATATTCGATCGATGGATAATTCCATGGCAGTGAGCACGCAGCAAACTCCCGTCTCAAGGACGCTCGACGAGTGGATCGCCGAGGCACAGGCGCTTCATGACGCCGGCAAACTTGAAGAGGGCGAGCAGATAATCGCTCAGGTTCTCGCCGCTGCGCCGAATTTCCTTCCGGCGCTGCACTTGGGCGGGATTTTGTCTTTCCGGCTGAAGCGGCCTTTGGAGGCCATAAAGCGGCTTGAGCATGCCGTCACTCTAGC
>JAGWJK010000553.1 GCA_028865845.1 Rhizobiaceae bacterium | reverse complement strand
CGGCGATCGGTCGCATCGTCGTCGCCGTCGATCATGAAGATACCTTCGCCGCCGTCGCGAACGCCGGTTTCGAGGTGGTCATGACCCGTCAGGACCATCAATCCGGTTCCGACCGCATTTACGAAGCGCTCGAAGCCGTCGACCCCCACCGCCACGCCGAATTCATCGTCAACGTCCAGGGCGATCTGCCGACGATCGACCCGGCCACGATCCATGCCTCGCTGCGCCCGCTCGAAAATCCGGCCGTCGACATCGCCACGCTGACGGTCGAGATCACCGACGAGGAAGAAAAGCTGAAGCCGAGCGTCGTCAAGGTCGTCGGCTCGCCGCTGTCCGAGAGCCGGCTGCGCGCACTTTATTTCACCCGCACCACCGCACCCTACGGCCAGGGGCCGCTCTATCACCACATCGGCCTTTACACTTATCGTCGCGCTGCACTGGAAAAATTCGTCGCCCTTGGTCCTTCGACGCTGGAAAAGCGCGAATCGCTGGAGCAATTGCGGGCGCTCGAAGCCGGCATGCGCATCGATGTCGAGATCGTTGACACGATACCGCTCGGTGTCGATACTCCCGCCGACCTCGAAAAGGCCAGACGCATCCTTTCCGCCGCTTCTCGTTGACGGCATTCCCCCAAAGGCAGTCCCATGATCACCAAGACCAACAAGATCTCGTTCCAGGGCGACTACGGCGCCAATTCCGACATGGCCAGCCGTGACATGTTTCCGACCATGGAGCCGCTGCCCTGCCAGACCTTCGAGGATGCCTTTTCCGCCATCGACAACGGCGAGGCCGATCTCGGCATGATCCCGATCGAGAATACGATCGCCGGGCGTGTCGCCGATATCCACCATCTGCTGCCGGAATCGCGCCTGCACATCGTCGGCGAATATTTCATGCCGATCCGCTTCCAGCTGATGGTCCTGCCGGGCGTCAGGAAGGAAGAAATCCGCACGGTGCATAGCCACATCCATGCGCTCGGCCAGTGCCGCAACATCGTGCGCGCCAATGGCTGGAAGCCGGTCATCGCCGGCGATACCGCGGGTGCTGCCAAGCTGATTAAGGAGACCGGCGACCGCACCATGGCGGCGCTGGCGCCGCGGCTGGCCGCAGATCTATACGGGCTTGAGATCATTGCCGAGAACGTCGAGGACACTGAAAACAACATGACGCGCTTCGTCGTGCTGTCGCGTGACGAAAACTGGGCCGAGCGCAGCTCACCGGAAGAAAAGATCGTCACGACGTTTGTCTTCAACGTGCGCAACATTCCGGCCGCGCTCTATAAAGCGCTGGGTGGTTTCGCCACCAACGGCATCAACATGACGAAGCTCGAAAGCTACCAGCTCGCCGGTCGTTTTGTAGCCACGCAGTTTTATGCCGACATCGAGGGCCATCCCTCTGATGCGCATGTGCGCCGCGCCCTCGAAGAGCTGCGCTTCTTCTCGGAGAAGGTCCGCATTCTCGGCGTCTATAAGGGTCATCCGACGCGGGGTGATCTTTAGATCTGATGGCGTCATAGGCCGCCTCGTCCTTCGAGGCTTCGCTCTTCGAGCTCCGCACCTCAGGATGAGGCGGAGCAGGCGCAGTGGTTGAGGCAGCGGTCAGCCCCACCGGCGGAGTGCGCTCGGTGACGAGGCACAGGAGACCAGCCCTCATGGTGACGTGCGGAGGCCAAATGGCCGAAGCCTCGAACCACGAGGGTGGGCGAGTACCGTTGTGATTTGCCCGTCCGCTATTCCGCAGCCTTGGTCACGACCTCGATGCGGTGTCCATCGGGATCGATCACGAAGGCGGCGAAATAATTCGGCCCGTAATGCAGCCGCAGACCAGGCGGCCCGTTGTCCGTGCCGCCGTGCGCCAGTGCCGCATCATGGAAACAAACGACGGCATCTCGGCTCGGTGCTGCAAAAGCAAGATGGAAGCCCGAGCCGGGAGCGCGAGCATCCGATCCACGCGATTTGATGGCGAACTTATCGCCGCCGCCGGGCGGACCATATCCGATGGCCTGATCGTGATCACCAGGGTTCAAATCCGCCCAGACCCTGACATAGCCGAGCGGCGCGAAAGCTGCGTCATAAAACGTCGCGGCTTTCTGGATATCGGAAACACCGAATGAGATGTGATGCAGCAATTGCTCCTCGCATAGCTCTCTGGATTTATCGGCCAGTTTCTTCCGCAAATATCGCGAGTCAATATGGGCCGCTGCCTTGAACCACGAAGGCGGGTTGCTGGTTTTGGAAAGACCCCTCCCCAACCCTCCCCACAAGGGGGAGGGGGTTAACTTGGGGCTGGCTTCCGAAATCAAAAATCCGTACGGCACTGAAGTTCGAACACTGCTTCTTTCGAGAGGTTATCTAAGTCTGACAAAGGTGCGGCAGTTTAACCCCCTCCCCCTTGTGGGGAGGGTCGGGGAGGGGTCTACACCAGATCATCACTTATCCGGCTCACAAACACGCAAACGATGGCCGTCCGGATCGAGGACGACGAAGGTGGGGCCGAAGTCTAGGGTCGTCAGCTCCTGCGCGATCGGCAGGCCGCGATCCTTCCAATCCTTGTATTGCTTGGCAACCGCCCCTTCGCCGTCGACCATGAAGGCGAGTTCGCCGCGGTTGCCGATTGCGGAGGGCTGGGGCTCGACGCTGCTGCGGCGCCACAGGCCGAGACTGAAGCCGTTGTCGAGCGGAAAGGCCGCAAAATTCGGGGCGACGACGGCCGGCTCGCGGCCGAGCAGATCGCGGTAGAAGGGCACGCTTTCTGCTGGATCCTTGACGTAGAAGATGATGAGATTCGGGCTTATCATATTGATATTCCTTTTCGTTCGATGAAATAAAGACAATGGGACCGGCGTCGCAGGTCGAAACCGACCTGCGTGCGATGCGGGACTGATGCGGTATTCTGGAGCTGCGCTACCGCAGGAAATCTTCCTCGCGGTACGGGGCATGCCCATCGAGAAAGCCTAGATCGCGCTTAAGGGTATCCGGCGTTTCATCGAGATCGAGTTGCGGCTGGCGCGGCGACGGATGGCGAAAGGCCGACATCGCGACGCGCAGAACAGTGTCCCGGAGCAAGGACCAGCTATCGCCATAGACCTCAGTGGCGGTGCGATGCCTGGCTTTCTGAAAGACGTGCGACGGCAAGTGCATGATCGGTCCTCCTTCCTGCTTGGATGGTTCCGATCATAGCCCTCCCTACTGACAGTTTCTGGCAGTAGTGTCGCCCCCTGGGGATCAGTTATTGGCGATACCCTGTTGTGCGTGCCATTCCCTTGCCAGCACGACGCGGCGGCGCGGATAGCGCGCCTCCAACACCGCGAAATCGACGATGCGATCGGCGCGGAAATGGCGGAAATCTTGGCGCAACTCGCACCAGGCCATGACGATGCGCGCATTGTCGAAATAACCGAGCGCGAACGGCCAGATACGCCGGGTCGAGATGGCGCCGTTCACGTCGCCATAGGTCAGCTGCACCATGCGCTCTCCGCGGATCGCCTTGCGCATCAGAGAAAGGTCAGCCTTGTCTTCCGTGATGCGGCGTGTGGCGACGACCACGGCCGCCTGGTCGATCGCTTCGCGCATTTCGGCGGGAAGCACAGCGGCGATCTTGGCAAGAGCGTCGGCTCCGGCTGCGGCAAGCCTGGAATCGGTGGCGCGCGCCACCCATCGCGATCCCAACACCAGCGCTTCGATCTCGTCCTGTGAAAACATCATCGGCGGCAGCATGAAGCCCGGTCTCAGCACATAGCCGATGCCGGGCTCACCTTCGATGTCGGCACCCTGTGACTGCAGGCTGGCGATATCACGATAGAGCGTGCGCAGGCTGACCCCGGTTTCCTCGGCAAGCACCATGCCGCTGACCGGACGGCGATAGCGCCTGAGGGTCTGAAGCAGAGTCAACAGCCGTTCAGAGCGCGCCATGGCACGGGATGCCTATCGCTTCCATTCCACCCAATCGCGCATCAGGCGATGGGCGATGGCGCCCTTGGGCGGAGAGGTGTTGCCAGCGGCCGAGACGCGATCGAGCATGGCCAGCGTCTCTTCCGGGGTGAACCAGCGGCAATCGTCGAGCTCGGCTTCGTCGATGTGGATCTCCGTAGACTTCGCCTCCGCATAACAGCCGATCATCAGGGAATGGGGCATCGGCCACGGTTGCGAGGCGTGATAGCGGACATGGCCGATATGAATACCCGATTCCTCGAACGTCTCGCGGCGCACGGCATTTTCGATCGTCTCGCCCGGCTCGACGAAACCCGCAAGACAGGAAT
>JAGWJK010000552.1 GCA_028865845.1 Rhizobiaceae bacterium | reverse complement strand
CGCGCTTGGCCACGAGATCAGCCAGTTCCTTGCTGCGCTCGACGCGACGCTGCTCGAAGACTTCGGTCGCCTTGAGACCATAGTCGCCATGCACGCAGTTGTAGCCGAAATAGCTGACGAAGGCGATCGTGATAGCAGGCAGAACGAAGCGGCCGAACCTTCTTTTCTTATGATATCTTGTCCACATACTCGCCCGCTCGAAACGCCCTACAGAAATGATCACGAACCCTGGGATCGCGGCAAAAAATGCCAATCGCCTAGAACAAGATCATCGAAATCAAACACCTGCAGCAACACTAGCCGGGAGAGATTAACCATCCGTTGACTCTACCGCTTTTCCAACAAAAAACCGCGCCCGAAAGCGCGGTTCAAGGTCTGGATTTTGTTGGCTTATAAGACGACTCGGATCCGAGCCGCCTTGATCCCGTTCACTCGCGAAAACTGCGAGCGGGCCGTGGATTTCGCCCGATCAGCCACGAAGAACGGAGCGGCCGGCATACTGTGCCTGCGGGCCGAGCGCTTCTTCGATGCGGATGAGCTGGTTGTACTTCGCCATGCGGTCGGAACGCGACAGCGAACCGGTCTTGATCTGGCCGCAGTTAGTGGCAACCGCGAGATCGGCGATGGTGTAGTCTTCGGTCTCGCCGGAACGGTGCGACATGACAGCGGTGTAGGCAGCCTTGTGCGCGGTTTCGACGGCGTCCAGGGTTTCCGTCAGCGAGCCGATCTGGTTGACCTTGACGAGAATCGAGTTGGCAACGCCCATGCGGATACCGTCGCGCAGGCGGCCGGAATTGGTGACGAACAGGTCGTCGCCAACGAGCTGCGTCTTCTTGCCGATCAGGTCGGTCAGCGTCTTCCAGCCTTCCCAGTCATCTTCAGCCATGCCGTCTTCGATCGAGGCGATCGGGTACTTGGCGGCAAGCTCGGCGAGGTATTCGGCCATGGCGCCCGATTCCAGCGTACGGCCTTCGCCTTCCATGACGTACTTGCCGTCCTTGAAGAATTCCGTCGAGGCGCAGTCGAGGCCGAGGTAGATGTCTTCGCCCGGCTTGTAGCCCGCCTTCTCGATCGACTTCATGATGAAATCGAGGGCTTCCGGCGCGCTCTTCAGGTTCGGAGCGAAACCGCCCTCATCGCCGACATTGGTGTTGTGGCCGCCGGCGTGCAGCTCCTTCTTGAGGACGTGGAAAACTTCCGAGCCCATGCGCACGGCATCGCGCAGGGTTTCAGCGCCAACCGGAAGGATCATGAATTCCTGGAAGTCGATCGGATTGTCGGCATGGGCGCCGCCGTTGATGATGTTCATCATCGGAACCGGCAGCAGACGGGCGTGCGCACCGCCGACATAGCGGTAGAGCGGCAGGTTGGCACTCTGGGCGGCAGCCTTGGCGACGGCGAGCGAGACGCCGAGGATGGCGTTGGCGCCGAGGCGCGACTTGTTGGGGGTGCCGTCCAGCTCGATCATGATGTTGTCGATCTGGATCTGATTCTCGGCATCGATGCCGCCGATCGCATCGAAGATTTCGGTGTTGACGGCTTCGACAGCCTTCTCGACACCCTTGCCATGGTAGCGCTTGCCGCCGTCGCGAACTTCGACAGCCTCATGCGCGCCGGTCGACGCGCCCGACGGAACAGCCGCGCGGCCCATGCTGCCATCTTCGAGGTAGACATCGACTTCGACGGTCGGATTGCCACGGCTGTCGAGAATCTCGCGGGCGATAATGTCGGTGATTGCGGTCATGATAGCTTCCTGCTCGCTGGGTGATAAATCGATTGAAATCTGTCTTAATCGAAGGCGCGGAAATTACAATGCATCTCCGCACCGCGATCAATCGAGCGTTTCCAACAAGCCGCGTAGCGCAAGAACATGTCAGCCTGTTGAACGCCCGATGGTATGGTCGAGGCTGCCTCAGCCCTTGGCGATCGCGTCGAAAGCGAGCAGCTTTTCCAGAAGCTGCGGCATGTCCTTCAGATAAACCATGTTCGGGCCGTCGGACGGTGCGTTGTCCGGGTCCTCGTGTGTCTCGACGAAGACGCCGGCAACGCCGACAGCAACTGCCGCACGCGCCAGGGTCTCGACGAATCGCCGCTCGCCGCCGGTGGAGCCGCCCTGCCCGCCCGGCTGCTGCACGGAATGGGTGGCGTCGAAGATCACCGGCGCGCCCATCGCCGCCATGATCGGCAGCGAGCGCATGTCTGAGACGAGCGTATTGTAACCGAAGGAGACGCCGCGCTCGCAAAGAAGAATGTTCGGATTGCCGCTGTCATTCAGCTTGGCAAGCACGTTCTTCATATCCCAGGGAGCGAGGAACTGGCCCTTCTTGACGTTGATGACGCGGCCGGTATTGGCGGCGGCGACCAGGAGATCGGTCTGGCGCGACAGGAAGGCCGGGATCTGCAGGATATCGACCGTCTTTGCGACGATCGCGCACTGCTCTTCCGTGTGAATGTCGGTCAGAACAGGAAAGCCGAATTCCTTCTTCAGATCGGCGAAGACTTCCATAGACTTTTCGAGGCCCATGCCCCGTTTGCCGGAGAGCGAGGTACGGTTAGCCTTGTCGAAGGAAGACTTATAGACGAGGCCGATACCGAGCTTGCCGCAGAGTTCCTTCAAGACGCCGGCGATCATGAACGCATGGTCGCGGCTTTCCATCTGGCAGGGACCGGCGATCAACGACAGCTTGCCCGCGTTCGAAAACACGACCTTTGTCGCGCCTTCCCCGACAATCACTTCAGAATTGGTGCTCATGCTATCTCCTCGAAGGCGAACAACGCCCCTTGTCCGGGCGCAGGTCCTGCCAGAATACGGTTGTTCTTGCGCGTGTATGTGACGCCGTTAGCAGCCAAATGCGTCGATGTCACGGAAAGATCGCGCGTCTTGAAAAGGATTGCGCGCGCCCTGAGGCCGGAATCATGCACAGATGTCGGCAGATCGTAAAAAGCCTCCATGCCTTCAGGCGTCAGCACGTCTATCTTGGCATTGGCAGCCTCAACGGTGAAGCCGAAGGATTGATCGATGGTCATTGGCCCGTCAGCGACACTTTCGAAGAAGGCGCGGAACGCCTGGGGTTGCGGCGTCGAAGTCGCGACGCGTGCTATTCCAATGACACCGTTCTCATGGCGTTCCAGAGAGCCGCGATCGGCGGGCAAGGGATTGATGCGTTGACAGGCGAAGGCAAAGAAGTCCGGCGAACGCAGATCGGCTGCAAACGCCAACCTGAAACCGGCGACCGTTTCCGAACCATCGGGCATGCGCATCGGACGCGACAAATCGAGCATAGGGCCGCCAGAAATGCCGCTCTCCCGATAACGCTCATCATCGGCGGCGGCATTGCCGCTGCCAAAAACGACAGCGGAAAAGCCCTCATCGCCAAGACGAAACCGATAGGCCTGATCACGCGCCGTAAATACATTGCCGGCTCGCGCATTCGCCTGACATTCACTGGCAGACGCAACCCCCAACGGCTCCAGATAGGTCTTGTCCGCAAAGAATACGCAGGCATTCTCCGTGCCGAACGGATGCCGGGCATCGGCCGCCACCGTAAAGCCAAGCCGCCCCAGCCGCTCCCGCGCCAGCACGATATTGGCAGTCGGCAGAACCAGGTGATCCAGAGGATGCGGTGACGACGCCACGGGGTTTTCTCCTTCGCAAGGGTTGGTTTGCGCCTTAATAGAATCTAACGGCAAGCACTACTCCACCTTAAACAGATCGACGAAAGACGATGAATATCAACAAACACTTAGCAGAGCCGGATTCGTGGCGACAGGATGTAGCCATCGAATCTCAACTCAACAGCTCGAAATAACAACGCGAAGAAAACAGATTAAAAATTAGCGAAGGTTGATTCGTGCGTGACGCAATGTTAGTGCCGCCTCTCGAAACGACTCCGAAGCTGAAAACAAATGAGATAGGACCGTTAACCCGATCTGGGCTTCTCGCACTGTCGACTATGACCGGCTCGCTACATATCAATAAATCGACCTGAATAGCTCCATAAATCCGCAAACTCGACAGCGTTTTGCAATTCTATATAGAGTTCAAAATATGACAGATATCTCCAAAAATACTCCGGCGTACTTTCTATCGACGACAGTTTTTTTCTTTGTAATATTTTCTACGTTGATAATATATACGTTGAGTGGTCCCATTGGGCAATATAATGTCGAAGCCGGCGATTTCGCCGCCAACAGTTTGCTGATACAGCAAGCAAAACAAAAGCTGCTTCTTGTCGGGAATTATTCGCGTGTTGGCTTC
>JAGWJK010000551.1 GCA_028865845.1 Rhizobiaceae bacterium | reverse complement strand
TCGTCGGAGGCATTCCTGGCATGGTATCTCGACAATATGCACGTCTTTTGGACAAGCGGCGTCGCGATCGACCTGCCGGTCAAGAAGAGCATTGCTGACCTGCCGATCATCCAGAGCAATCCGAACCTCGTTACCTCGATCAACGAATGGCAACCGGTCGGCAAGACGATCGGAGCACAGGCGCCGCATGCATTCGCGGCCCTCAACGCGGTCGATGGCGGTGCCGCCAGTGCTGCGTTCGTCCAGCAGATCATCCAGGGCAAGACGAAATCGAAAGATATGCTGGAAACCCTGGAAACCGCGCTGAAGAAGGTCATGCAATAATCATGTCGCAGGTGCAGGCATTATCGGCACGCAGTCGGGCGGCGGCGCACAAGGGGCGCCGTTCGACCGCCGATAGGGGGCGTAGACTGACCATGGCCAGTCTCGCCATGCCCTCGATCCTGCTGATGGCGCTCATCAATGCCTATCCGCTCGGTTTTGCCTTCGTGCAGTCTCTGCACAACGGCGGTTTGCTGCGCTTCGGCAAGTTCATCGGGTTGAAGAACTATATCAACGTGCTGACGGACCCTGCCTTCTGGCAGGCGGCGTCCTTCACGCTGCTCTTCACCGTCTGCGGAGTATTCGGCAGTTGGATTGTAGGCTTCGGCCTGGCGATCCTGCTTAAGCCGCAGTTTCCGGGGCGCAATCTCTTCAAGGTGCTGCTGCTTCTGCCCTGGATCGTGCCGATCGTCGTGACATCGATGAGCTGGAACTGGCTCGTTGCGACGCCGAATAGCCTGTTGCCACAGCTGGCCCAGAGCCTGGGTATGGGGCAGGTGCTGTTCCTGGCCGACCCGACGATGGCGATGGCCACCGTCTGTCTGTTCAAGATCTGGATCAGCTATCCCTTTATGATGATGATGGGAGCCGCGGCCCTGGAGAGCATTGATCACAGCGTGTACGAGGCCGCCACGCTGGACGGCGCGACCGCGCGCCAGCAGATCCGCTATATCGTCCTGCCGATGACGGCGAGGTCGACCTATATCAGTTGGATCCTGATGACGATGTTCTCGGTCAACGACTTCGCCACCATCTACCTGATGACCGGCGGCGGTCCAGTGAATGCAACGACATCGCTTATCGTGCTCGCCTACCGGTCCGTCTTCCAGGATTTTCTTCCCGGTTACGGCGTCGCGATTTCCTTCCTGATGACGATTGTCTTGGTGGCGCTTTCGCTCCTGCTGTTCCGGCAGGTGCGAAGGGCCAAGATCTAGGGGGCCGTTGATGGCATCAAAGCCCGTGCAAAGTCGCCCGACGAACCCAAGCCGCAAAAAGGCGGACTGGACGCGCACCATCATCCTTTTAGTGATTACGCTCATCGTCCTCAGCCCGATCCTCGTCATCTTCGGGCTGGCGCTGAGGCCGCGCCTCTATTCCGATGCGGCCGGTCCGACGCTGGACACCTTCGCCTATGTCCTCGAACACACCGATATTCTCGTCTGGCTCAAGAACAGCCTGATCGTCTCGGTGAGTGCCTCGTGCCTTTCGTTGCTGGTGGCCGCACCCGCCGGTTATGTGCCGTCGCGCGCCCGCGGCAGCGCGGTGTCGCTCTACTCGATGCTGATCTTCATCATTCAGAGCTTTCCGATCGTCGTCTTCATCATCCCGCTTTTTATCCTCCTGTCGAAGATCGGCCTTGTCGATGCGCTGGCGGGCGTCTCAATCATCTATGTCGCATCCAGCGTCTCGGTGGCATGCTGGATGATGGCAGCCTATTTCGACACGATCCCCGCCGATCTCGAAGAGGCCGCCTGGATCGATGGTTGCAGCGTTTTCGGATCGTTCCTGCGCATCGTCATTCCAAACTCGCTGCCTGGAATTCTTTCCACTGCGATCTACGGATTCCTGGTT
This sequence comes from Rhizobiaceae bacterium, assembly GCA_028865845.1. Taxonomy (GTDB): domain Bacteria; phylum Pseudomonadota; class Alphaproteobacteria; order Rhizobiales; family Rhizobiaceae; genus Rhizobium. The sequence goes on along the minus strand of JAGWJK010000551.1, from coordinate 2,368 downwards.
GCCTGGAACGACTATCTCGTCGCCCTCGTCTTCCTGCGCACCGACAGTCGCTTCACGCTTCCGGTCGGGCTGCAGACCTTCTTCCAGCAGAACCAAACCGACTGGGGGCCGGTCATGGCTTGCGCCGTGATCATGCTGGCTCCGCCTGTCCTTATCTTTGCCTTCCTCAACCGATTTTTCAGTATTGGCGGCATCGGCGGCTCGCTGGCCGGCCGGTGACGCAGGAGCAAGAGGCGCCAAATGCCGAACCCCATCATCTGTCCCTTCAGGCTCGAGACCTTTCGCGCCGTCCTTAATCGCATCATTCCCGCCGACGACTTTCCTTCGGCGACCGATAACGGCGTCGATCAGTTTATCTTGCAACTTTGCAATACCGGACTGGTTCCCCAGCAGGACGATATCACTCTGGGTTTGGCGGCGCTGGATCAAAGGACCAGCAATCGTTTCGAGCATCTGAGCGGCTCCGAGCAGGATGAAATCCTGTCTGGATTGGATCATGAGCCGTGGTTTCAGGCGCTCTGCGAGCTTGCCGCCGAAGGCTACTATGCCGACCCGGCAAACGGCGCCAATCCAGACGCCATATCCTGGGAGATGATCGGTTATCGGCCGGGGCTTCCCGAAGGACCGAGCGGGCCGGCGGAAAATCCGCAGGATGCCGTTCGCGGGAGGCTGAGGGCATGAAGATCGATTATGACGTTATCATCGTCGGCGCAGGTGCTGCCGGAAATATTGCCGCCTGCGTGCTGGCGGAAGCCGGCAAGCGCGTGCTGCTCGTCGAGCGCGGCAAGTATCGCAACTACGGCGAGGACGGCCATCGCGACCATCTTCGCAATCATCGACTGCAGGCCTACGGTTTCAACACTGGCCCGGAAATCGAAGGGAACCCGCGCGTCTTCGTCGCTCAGGATGGTACGCGCCATGTCGTCAAGCCGTATCAGGATAGTTATCACGTCAATGCGGCGGGCGTCGGCGGTGGCACATTCGTCTATGGTGGTCTCGCCTGGCGTTTCCATCCGAAAGACTTTCGTATGGCCTCGATCTACGGGCGCCCGAAGGGCTCTTCGCTGACGGATTGGCCGTTTTCCCATGAAGAGCTCGAGCCGTGGTACACTCGGGCTGAACAGGAGATCGGGGTTTACGGCGACGGCGTCGGGGACAGGAATTCCGGGCCGCGCAGCGCCAACTATCCGATGCCTCCCGTGCCGGATAATCCGACTACCGGTCATTTGCGCGCCGGCGCACAGGCGCTCGGCTTGTCAACCTTCACACCGCCGCTTCTCGTGAATACTATTCCACGTGCGGGCCGCGGCGCCTGTATCAGATGTGGTTCGTGCGTAGGCTTTCCCTGTCCGAGCAACGGCAAGAACGGGACGCAGAACACCGCTCTGCCGCGGGCGCTGGCGACTGGGCGCTGTGACCTGCTCACCGAGACTGTCGTTGAAGCCGTTGCGACCGACGATCGTGGCAACGTCATCGGGGTCGATATCCTCCAGGCCGACGCGGATGGACAGACCAGCCGCCGCAGGGTTCTGTCGGATATTGTCGTTCTCTCGGCAGGGGCCATTGAAACGGCGCGGTTGATGCTGATGACGCGCACAGACCGGGAGCCTAACGGCCTCGGAAACAATAGCGACCAGGTTGGGCGCCATTTGCAGGGGCACTATTATCCCACCATCTTCGGGCTTTTCGACGAAGAAGTGCAGGATAGCAAGGGGCCAGGAGTGACGATCGCAACGACCGACTACAATCACGGCAACGACGGTGTAGTCGGTGGTGCTATGCTGGCCGACGATTTCGTGATGTTGCCGATCATCCTATGGAAGTCTGGCCTGCCTGACGACCTTCCGCGCTATGGACTGAAGGCTAAGCATTTCATGCGCGACAACTTCAGTCGAATTGCCCAGATCAAAGGCCCCGTTCACGAAATCCCCAGCCCCGAGTGCCGCGTCAGTCTCGCCACCGACGTTCGCGATAGATATGGGCGACCGGTCGCGCAATTGTCGGGCACGACACATCCGGAAACCGTTCGCACCGCAAACCATATTCTGGAAAAGGCCGATGCCTGGATGCAGGCATCGGGCGCCGTCCGCACCTGGGGAAGGAAACAGACCTTACGCTTGTCGGCCGGTCAGCATCAGGCGGGTACATGCCGAATGGGAGAAGACGAAAGCAATTCCGTCACAGATCCCTTTGGCAAAGTCTGGGGGCATGACAACCTTTTCGTGTGCGACGCCTCCTTGCATCCAACGAACGGCGGGTACAATCCGGTCCTGACGATTATGGCAATGGCCTTTCGCAATGCGCATCATATTGCCGCGGGCCTCTAGCTACGACGATAGTGCCCAGGCTAGGAAGCGCGAGAGTCAAG
>JAGWJK010000550.1 GCA_028865845.1 Rhizobiaceae bacterium | reverse complement strand
ACGCCTCGTCGGCACTGACCGCAAGGCCGCCGGAGATATAGCGTAGCGCCACATTCGCAATGGTGGTGTCGAGCACCTCCATGAAGGTCGCAAGCGACACGACCATGGCGATCAGCCACGGATTGGTGGCGCCGCGTGCTGCGGAGGCCCGTTCTCCGCCTGTCGCTGTGGCCATATCCGCCATCTTAGCCGTTCGCCCGCACCGTTACCGTCGGCACGACCGACATGCCGGGGCCGATCGCAATATCCGCCGGCCACTGATCGACGATGATCTTGACCGGCACGCGCTGGGTCACCTTCACGTAATTGCCGGTGGCGTTCTCGGCCGGCAGCAATGAGAAGGCCGTGCCGGAACCGGGCTGAACCGAGGCGACCTTGCCGCGCAGCGTGTGACCGGGATAGGCGTCGATCGTCACATCCACCGGCTGGCCGGGCCGCATATCCGTCAGCTGCGTCTCCTTGAAATTCGCGGTGATCCATATTTCGTCCGGCACGAACATGGCGATTGCCTGCCCGGCCTCGACATATTGGCCCTTCGCGCCGGTAAGACGGACGACGCGGCCGGGCTGTGCTGCGGTAATCGTCGTGTATTTGAGGTTCTGCTGGGCTTCCTCGACCTGGGCTTTCGCCTGTTTGAGACTGGCAAGGGCGCTCGCCTTCTGGGCCTCGGAAACCGCCTTGTTCTTCAGCGCCGACGTGACGTTCGCCTGCATCTGCGCGACACCTGCCTGATCCTGCTGCAGCGTCGAGACCGCCTGCTGCACGGCCTGCTCGCTGCCGGAACCACTCTTGACGAGTTGCTGCTGGCGATTGGCCTCCTGCTGCCCGTATTGCAGGGCGGCCGCGGCCGAATTCTGCTGGGCCTTCGCGACGTCGACGGCAGCATTGGCGGCGTCTATCTGCGCACCGGCGCTTTCAACCGAAGCATTGGCAACGTCCACCTGCCCGTTCGCCTGATCGAGCGCGATCTGATAGTCGCTCGGTTCGATGTTGAGGATGACGTCGCCGGCCTGAACATGCTGGTTGTCGGTCACCGGAACAGCGGACACATAACCCGAGACTTTCGTCGCAACCGAAAAGCTGCGCGCGTCGATGAAGGCATCATCCGTCGATTCGTAAGGGTAGAAATAGATCCGCCAGCCGAACCAACCGGCAACAATGAGAATCACCAGAACCACGACGGCGAGCAGGATCCAGGCCGGGTGCCGGCGAATGAAAGACGGCCGTTTTGTCTTCGGCTCTGCCGCTGGCTGCCCATCTGATTCGTCTCCTCTCTCCCGAGACCGATAGGTGTTGCTGTCCATCGTGGTGGATTGATTGTCAGCCATGAGACGTCTCGCATAATTGTTGATGGCAGACCCGGGACATCCCGAGAGAAAGTCAGGGGCCGTTTTCCAAAAAATCCGGCCACACAGCGGCTCAAGATGCGAACAGACGCGCTCGTGGTCTTTGCCTGTGGCGTACTGCACTCCGCCGAACGGAGGTCAAAGCACGCCCAAGAATCGCAATCCGAAAGAATTTCGACGGTTTATCGAGCATCCGAAGGCCCGCTTGATCTCAAAACAACTTCGCTGATCAAACACCTGCGAACGCCGATCGTTCCGAACGATTGCGAAATAGGCGGGTGGATTCGACCGGAAAAACAGCTGTCAGCGACGGTGGGGGATCGTCTGTAGTAAGATATCCGCGGGAAAAAATGCGCGCAAATGGCCACTATGCCGAAGGCGACGATATCATTGAGGGGATTTTAATGACTTCATTATCGCCAATCTTTTCAGAGAGATGGCGGTGGTCGGAGTGGAGAGATTCGAACTCCCGACCCTCTGGTCCCAAACCACAGACACGAGTGCAATGCGGCTCAAATCCAGTCGTTTTCGAGGGTTGTAGGTTAGCGTTGATGCCCGTTCGTTCCCTTGGCGTTCCTTTGTTTCGTTGGCGAACGGTGGCGGTCCCGGAGCAAGGGGATTGTCAGGCAACCTTTCTCCCCTCCTTGCCGCGTCCCGCTTTGCCGCGGGAAAATGCATGGTCGGCCTCGGCCTGGAAGTCGGGATGGTGATGCCCGTAGACCTCTTCAATGATCTTCTCGGTCGTGGAGAGGTATCGAGCCACCAACGCCACCGATACGCCAGCCTGCATAAGCCAGGTCGCACAGGTATGCCGGAACGTGTGCCGGTTGACCTCTTTGGCGCGGTTCTCCTCGAAGACGGTCGCCTTCAGCGTCTGGAAACCTTTTCGGACGCCGACGGGCCGCCCTTGATACTCTGTGAGGTATGTCGTTCCGGGCCTCCTCGACTTGCCGTCCGCACACGACGGCATCCCCTTTTGCCAACGGCGCATGTGCATCAGCAAGGGTTTCGGGATTCGCACAGGATCGGCGCGCTTGTTCGTTGGAGTCTGCTCACCATCGGCCTTGCGGTAGTAGATGCCGCTATCGAGATCGAGCCACGGCCTGCCCGCTTCCTTCACGAAGGACGCCTCTTCGATACGCTCCGACCGCGTTCCGGTATAGACAGCCGTCAGGATAAAGCGGGCGATATGTACCGAGGCAAGGTATTCACCAAAGCCTTCTGCCTTGTGCTTCTTTCGGTAGGCTGACCAGACCAGACGGGCGACCTCGCCGCGGCTGTAAAAATGGATTCTTGATTTTGGCTTCGGAGGCATGGCGTAGTCGAGACGCCTCCCACCCTTGTCCACTTTGCCCTTGAACTCGCCGAAATTGATGATCGACCGCAGGATTTCGAGTTTCTTGCGGACGACGTTTGGTTTTTTTCCTTTCTGGTATTCGCGCGATGTCTTCTCATTGACCTCGGAAACGGTCTTATTTCCCCAAAAACCGTTGAGGCATTCGATCTCTGAAAGAAACTCGCGTTTCTTGCCGTCATCCTTGGCCGCGATCCAGTCAGCTTTTGACGTCAAATAGAACGCGATCAGATCGGCAATCAAAACCTTCGCCGCGTCGGTTTCGCCTCCTGTCGGGTCCTCAGCATGCTTCCCGACGAGGTAATTGTGTAACTCTACCTCAGCGCCCGCACGATCATCGACACCGCATCCTGTGCTACGCTGCGTGTCTCCGTCTTTGATGATCCAGACGGCTTGATGCGTGATGCGCCCGTCTTTGTCGCGGCGGGCTTTTCTGAGGATAAGGTGGGGACCCTTGTGTCGTCTTGGCATGCGGCAAGCCACTCCCGGATAGCGCTTCGCGAAACGAAGATGTTTTTGGTATTGGGGCGAATCGCAACCAGTGCACCGTCAGCGATCGCCTTTCTTAAAGTCTTGACTACAAAGACCGAGCCGGGGGTTGACCGGCCTTGCGAACGGCGGAGGACCCCACCGAGTTCGGGGAGGCAAATCGCCTGTTCCAGTTTTAGTGGGGCGGCCGCGTGAGGATCATAGATTTCATCAGCGGTGGGGTCATCGGCGGGGACGTCCTCCGGCCACTGCGCGATCTCGCTCGGAAGCCTCGGCTCAAAGCCCGCCAAGGCGCTGAAAAGCCGGCGTTCCGTATCGTCACCCTCGCGTTTAAGCGCTGCCAGTTCTCCGACCAGTTCGGTAAAGCTTTTCATATCAAACACCCTTATCGTTGGCGATAAAAGCGACACCGGAGTCGGGTTGTCAACCACCATGGGTAGCCGCACGTTAAATTTCATGCGGTGGCGGTGGTAATGTTTGGGACGTCATTTCAGATGACTCAATGCGAGAGATAAGAGTTTACTCAATACATCCGGCATCGCCCGAGCGCCCTCGCGACGGCGATAAAACCCAGTCGCCCCCGCGGGGGCGTGAGGCCCTTCCCTGGGGGAGGGCCGCAGCCGACGAATGTCGGGTGGGGGCATGGAAAGCGTCACGCACTGGTACGTGACGGCAGCGCCAAATCGTTTCGGATACGAAATGCAGTTTCGGCGCTTGACCTGTGCGCCGTCGCGCATGACCATAAAAAAACACCACGTCACAGGGCGGGAACCCTCAGTGGTGTTTTTTGGAGTAGCAAGATGATCATTGCCGTTGGCGCTATTGCTGTAAAGCCCCCCGTTTTCGAACGGTGACCGCTAGGCTGGGATATATCCCAGCCGATCCGGAGCCCCATCATAAAAGTTTCAGTGTTGACAATTCGGACGCGCACGTAAGTTCGGACCGTCCCGCAACATTCCAGTATAACGCCTTCGGCCCCAGCCAACATCTCCGGGTTCTTCACCCAGAAAACCAGAATCGCAACGGTGTCCGTAAGGGCGTCGTGTCTTTTGCTCAGCGCGTGGCCGACGGC
>JAGWJK010000549.1 GCA_028865845.1 Rhizobiaceae bacterium | reverse complement strand
CGATAAACTGAAGATTGTATTCGATAGGGCGTGCTTAAAATCTAAGCAGATGCTTATTTTGTCGTACTGCGATCCGGGCGAGGTTTCGAATCTTATTCGCTATGCGCGACGGCAGTGTTGATGTGAAGAAAAATTGATGGCTGGCTTCAACGTTTCGATTTTGACGCTGCGATCGCGTTCCGCTATCAGCGGCTGCCCCAAGCGCGCGTCGCGTCCGGTTTCCGTTCTGACATCGGTGCGGCCGCGCGACATCCATTTCATTCAGAGTTTTCATGTCCCTCGATAAATTCGCGCCGGCGATCTTCGTCCTTCTGTGGTCCACGGGATGGATCGTTGCAAAATATGCGGCGATGCATTCCGGTCCCTTCACGTTTCTGGCCATCCGCTACAGCCTGTCGGCGCTCGCCTTCGTTCTCGTCTGCGCCTTTACCGAAGCAAAATGGCCGCGCGACTGGTCGAGCGTCTTTCGCGCCATCTATTCCGGCATCTTCCTGCACGGGTTCTATCTCGCATGTCTGTGGTGGGCGATCGCGAACGGCGTGCCGGCGGGGATTTCCGGCATCATCGCCGCCCTTCAGCCGCTGATGACCGCGATGGCGGCGCCCTATCTGGTCGGAGAGCGCCTGCAGGGGATGCAGCGCGTCGGACTGCTGCTCGGCTTCATCGGTATTGCGATTGCGATTTCGCCGAAGCTTCTTTCGCCGGACACCGCCAATCTCTGGCAAGCGGCTGTCCCGCTCGCTGTCAATCTGCTGGCAATGATCTCAGTGACCTACGGCACGCTTTATCAGAAGCGGCATCTGCAGACCGGCGATCTCAGGACGATCGCGACACTGCAATATGTCGGCGCTCTGATCGTCACCGTCCCCTTGGCGCTGACTTTCGAGGATCTGCATTTCGATGGCACGCGCGAGGCGATCTTTGCCGTCATCTGGTCGGTTTTCGGCCTGTCCATGGGTGCCGTCGGCTTGCTGCTCTATCTTATTCGCCGCGGCCAGGTTTCACGGGCGGCATCACTGATCTATCTGATGCCGCCGGCGGTCGCCATCGAAGCCGCGATCGCCTTCGGCGAGCCGCTAACCCTGCCGATCATCATCGGAACCATCGTCGTGGTCATCGGCGTATACCTGACCAACCGGCGGACAACGGCCGTCGTTCCGGAATAAGCGGAAAAGAAAAAGGGCCGCGACAGAGTCGGTCGCTAACGCGAATGTAAAATCATTAGAACTACCTTCGGCAATGTCACTCTCACCTTGGTTGTGGAGGTTAGTTCGTATGCTAAAGATTTTTAAAGCGCAGTGGCAACTATGCGCCAAGAGCGGTCATTGCTCTCGTCCACGGAATGGCTAAAGTCGGATGTCCGTTAACCGCACCGCCTTGAGCAAGTTTTCAATCGTACCTCGGGAAGCCAGCTGAGGGCCGCAAAATGAAATGGCTTGTTCCACCTCTCTCCATACTCGTTTTTAGTATCAGCCTTGTCGGCCCCGCAAAAGGCCGTCGACTGCTCGTCCTGCCGCGACGACGATCGATCACGTGGCCGCAATAATTTGCACCTCGCCAAGCTTCTGCAGGCTGACCATGACCTCAATTGGGCTTATCAGACGCTTTATGCAGGCCGCTCGAAAGACGAGCAAACGGTATTGGTTCATCTGCAACGTGCTTGGCTCACCTAGCCTTTTCACGCTGACCTCGGCTAACCGAGCCTGAAAATCACGGCTTTGTTATTAGGCCACATCTGACAACCTTTGCGCGATGAACGAGAGTCAGCTTTTACTTACCCAAATTTCTGGCTACGAGGGTCATTTCAATGCGCTTCCAGCTTGCGACGGTCGCCTGCTTTCTGATGTTTTTTCCTGCGGCGTCGGCATGGTCGTTGGATTGTCGCAAAGCTGACCAGCCGGTCGACCAACTTATATGTGAGACACCCCGCCTCAAAGCGCTCGATGCCGAGATGAACAAGGCCTACTTTTCGCTTTTGAGGCGCGTGACGGATGCCGATATGCATGCTGCGCTGATCTTCAGTCAACAGAGGTGGATCAAGGAGAGATACCGTCGAGGCCCTGATGACGCCAACGGCGATTCCGACGAGCATGAACGGCAAGTACGGATGCTGACCGACGAAATGAAAGACCGTTTGGCGACCCTACAGATGAAAGAGAAAGACAATCCCAAAACGTCTGCCGTGGTCGCACAGATGCTAGAGGAAAAGCAGTTTGTGTGGCCATACTCCGGCGGAGCCTTCCAAGGCTACTGGTCGGACTGCGAGTTCTTTCCGGACGGCGATAGTGCCTACTACGAATGCTACGCAATGGAAGCCCTTCAAAACGGCAATCGCGTCTGCAGCGACTACAGTTATTGGGCCTCTGGACGGATCTATGAATTTCGCAAGGTTGCCGAGGTTCAAGATGGTAAACCCAAGGCGATAGCGGGGTGCGGCACTGAGAACGGCGCGGAGAACGAGACATGCCCGGAACTGGGCGACCAATCCATCGTCGATTTCGCGAAGTCGGGATACGGCTGGAATTTCCATATCGAGGACAGCGACGAACGCTATAATCCCGATTTGAGAATGTTTCCCAAAACCAAGCTTGATCCGGACCTAGATGTTCATCACGCGCTGGACGATCGAAAGAGCGATTGGATGGCTCAATGCTTGACGACGGCGGATTATCCACCGCGGTCGCTCGAAAGTCCTGCGACCAAGCAATAATCCACGTTGGGCTTTATCTGCCTATGACGACGTGCGCAACTGGTTGGCGACCTCATTCGATCCCGCATCGTTCGGCAATCCTGATGCGACAGCAGCGGCAATTTTCGCTGCCGTCGATGCTGCCGAACCGCCGCTTAGGCTCGTGCTCGGATCAACGGCACTCCCGACCATTCGCGAGGCATACGAGCGTAGACTTGCAGAATGGACTGAGTGGGAGTCTGTCTCAAATAGAGCGCAAGGTTGAAATTCGCGGAATTAGGCGAGCACCTGTTTTAAAATTCAATCCCGTATATGTCGGCGTGGGGCAGGCCTTGAACGCGCCGACGTCGGTTCGCACGATGGTAATAAAAACTGAGCAAGGCTCGAAGAATATCAGCCCCAGCTCTTTTGGTCGTTTGTCTGCAATAGTGCACGAAAGTCGCGACTATTGTCTGCAATGGGCCGTTAGCAGTCATTGCTGTAAATGTGGAACCCTAAAATTTTAGCGATTCCACATTTGAGTTCGTAGCTGGCCCGACAAACGGCCAGCCGTTCACAGGATCAAGCGCGTTCGCGGCGCTGGCCGCCACCGCCGTTGCGCGGGCCGCGGCGCTTCATGCCGCCGTTGCCGCCTTCGCGGTGTTCGCCATGGGCGTGGCCCTGGCCGCGCTCCTCATTATGCCGGCCCGACGGACGGCCGTGGGCGTGACGCGGTCCGCGATGGGCGCCGGCTTCGTGGGCTGCGCCGTTGGCGTTTGCCGGATTGCCGTGCTGCGGCTTCTTGGCCGGGCGGAAATCGGAGGTCGAAACCAGGTCGTTGTCGATTTCCGGGCGGGGGGTGCGCTCGTCGCGACGCTGGCCACGGAAGTCGGCATTGCGGTTGTTCTCGCGCTGCGGACGGTCCTCGCGGGCCCGGAATTCGCCGGCTTCGCCTTCACGACGCTGGCGTGGCGGGCGGTTGCCGCGTTCGCCAGAACGGGCCTGGCCTTCACGGTTCGGCTGACCGCCGCGACCCTGACCCTGGCCACCGCGGCCGCGATTGCCGCCGCGAGCAGGGCGGGCCGAAAAGTTCGCCGGCGGCTCGCCGCTGGCGACGGCGATCTCGATGCCCATCAGGCGCTCGATATCGCGCAGAAGACGGGCTTCGTCCGGAGCGCAGAACGCAATCGCGATGCCTTCGCGGCCGGCACGGGCGGTACGGCCGATGCGGTGCACATAGGCGTCCGGCACTTCCGGCAGGTCGTAGTTGTAGACGTGGCTGACGGCTGGGATGTCGATGCCACGGGCAGCGACGTCGGTTGCGATCAGCGTCTTGATTTCGCCGTCACGGAAGGCCTTCAAGGCGCGCTCGCGCTGGCCCTGGCTCTTGTTGCCGTGGATCGAGGCGACGGAGAAGCCGATATGGTCGAGATGCTTCATCAGCTTTTCAGCGCCGTGCTTGGTGCGCAGGAAAACGATCGCGCGGCCGTCGGGGTTCTGCGACAGCGTCGTCTTCAGCAGCTCGGTCTTGTCGTTCTTGCCGGCGACGAAATGGACATACTGCTCGACCTTGTCGGCTGCCTTGCCCGGAGGCGAGACTTCG
>JAGWJK010000548.1 GCA_028865845.1 Rhizobiaceae bacterium | reverse complement strand
GAAATCGATGTTCTCCGAAACGAAAACCTATGCCCGCTTCGGCATTCCGCATTCGGGCTAGTCTTTACCACAATCGGATTCTAACGTCTGAGCGCCGCTGGACCAAAAACAACCTTTGCGGTATCGGTTGATCGCCCGTCATTCAAAAAGTTGACGGTCTTTCAGGGGAAAAATTCGTTGCGTTTCGAAGCTTTAAACCGTCTCTGGGAAACAGTTCACGAAACCAGCCATGATTTTCGCGCCTCGACGGACGTCTTTCCCATCGTCGACACCGAAAAATTGAGCGTGTCCCTGAATCTCAGGGAAAAGGGCGGCGCGAGCGGCCGGTCCAATCGCCCGGTGCCGAGCGCCCAATCGCTTGACGAGACCGAGCAGGGCATCGTCGCCTGGGTCGAGGAGGAGAAGAAGGCTTCCTACCAGGTCCTCGAAGATCAGTTCCAGACCTTCGATGGCCGCCTGCGCAATCTCGATTTCGAAGGCCAGTTCGGCATGATCCGGCAGGCGAACGCCTCGAGCCTGTCAGACTTCAAGGCAGAGGTGGCAAGCGGCGTCGACGAGTTGCACGGCCTGCGCCGCAATCTGAAGATCGCCGAAGACGAGATGGCGGACTTCAAGGCGAAGCATAACCTGCAGCGTGCCGCCAAAGTGTCAAGCAAGGCCGCCTGGAGCTTCAAGATCGCTCTGATCGTCTTTCTGGTCCTTGTCGAAATGGTGATGAACGGCAGTTTCCTCGCCAAGGGAAGCGAGCAGGGTATCGTCGGCGGGGTGACCGAGGCGGCGGCCTTTGCCTTCCTCAACATCGGTGCGGCGCTGATGTTCTCGTTCTTCTGCGTCCGCTTCCTGGTGCACAGATCGTTTTTCCTAAAGTTCCTCGGCCTGCTGGGGCTCATTGCCTATGTGGTCGTCGCCTTGTCGATCAACATCGCGCTTGCGCATTATCGCGAGGTGTCGGCAACCATCCTCACTGGCGCCGGTGCCGAGGTCATGCAGCGGCTGAAGACGGCGCCGCTCGGCTTGCAGGAGCTGAATTCCTGGATGTTGTTTGCCGTCGGTTTGATGTTCTCGCTGTTCGCCTTTATTGACGGCTGCTACCTCACCGATCCCTATCCGGGTTTTGCCGGCGTGCAGAAACGGCTCGATGCGGCGCGGGTCAACTACATCGACCGCAAGCTGGACCTGATCGACGATCTCAGGGATATCCGCGACGATCACAACGGCAAGATCGAAGGGATTATCCGCGATCTCAGCATGCGCCGGCGCGAAACGGCCGCGATCATCGCCCATCGCGCCAGAACCGCAGGTCTGTTCGGCGAGCACCAGAACCATCTCGAGCGCACGGCGAATACGCTTCTGACCATCTATCGTGATGCCAATCGTGCCGCACGCTCCGAACCGGAGCCGGCCTATTTTGCCGCGCCCTTCAGGCTCGAACGGCTGACGCCGGTCATTCACACCAACGAGGAATGGGACGACAAGGTGCTCGGCGAGCGCATCCAGGCGGCACAGGCCGAGCTAGGCGAGCAGATCAAGCGCATCGGCGCCGAATTCGAAAGCGCGATCGAGAAGTACCACAAGCTCGATAATCTTTTCCCGGAGAGCACCATTGGCGCGACGCAAGCGGCGTAGTCGGGGCGGTGGCTCGACGGGAACCATTATTGCAACCGTGTGCCTCGCTCTCCTGTCCGTCGCCATACTCGGCGGCTACGCGTGGCTGCGTTACAGGGCGAGCGCGAACGTGGCGGTCGATCAGGCCTCTCTCTGCCCGGTCGATGGGCCGAAGTCCGAGACGGCGATCCTGCTCGATGTCACCGACCCGATTTCCGATACCACGGCGCTCGATCTGCGCAATCAATTCCAGAAGATCGTTGCCGATATCCCGATCGGCGGCGCGATCGATATCTATGCGCTGACGGAGAAAGAGGGTGAACTCATCCAGACCTTCCACGGCTGCAATCCCGGCAGCGGCGCCAATGTCGACGAGTGGACAAGCAACCCGCGGCTCGCACAGGCGCGCTGGGAAAAAGGTTTCGAAAAGCCGCTGCAGGAGATCGCTGGCAAACTGAACGCCGGCGAAGCGGGCAAGCAGTCGCCGATCATGGCCGGCATCCAGAAGATCAACCTGGAAGTCTTTGCAAGCGCTGCCAGCGGCATGCCGAAACATCTCTACATCGCCTCCGACATGATCGAGCACACCGATGCCTTCTCGAACTACCGCGATGGTGCCTCCTATCAGAAATTCCAGCAGAGCCCGGCGCGCGACAAGTTCCGGACCTCGCTCGACGGCGTCATGATCAAGATTCTCGCCTTTCAAAGGCCGAACATGAAGTTCAGCATGGAGGAACTCGCAAACTTCTGGGCGCAATGGATCAAGAGTAATAACGGCTATTTCGACGGCTTCGTCCGATTGGAAGGGATACGCTGATGGCCGATGATCGGCTGAGGTCTGGTATTCGAGACTATGGGCCGATGGTCCTTTTCGGGGCGGTCACCATCGGCGGCATGCTCTTCATCTGGACGTCGAAGCTGCTGGAATGGTCGCTGCCGCTGGTCACCGGCATACCGCTGCTCCTGATGGCGATCTATTTCGTGGTCTCGGTCGCCTTTGCCGGCTTTCGCCTGCATAACGAGCAGGCCGGCGACAATCTCTATTACATGGGCTTTCTCTTCACGCTCTCGAGCCTTGGCGTATCGCTTTATCTCTTTGCCGGCGAAACCTCGATCGAGACGATCGTTCGCAATTTCGGTATCGCCGTGACATCGACGATCGCCGGGGTGACGTTGCGCATCCTCTTCAACCAGATGCGGCGCGACCCGATCGACATCGAGCGCAGCGTCCGCCACGAGCTTGCGGAGATGACGCGGCGCGTGCGCTCGGAACTCGATTCCTCGCAGCGTGAATTCTCGGACTACCGGCGTGTCAGCAACCAGATGCTGTCGGAAGGTTTCGAGGAAATCGCGCGCCAGGCCGAACGCAACGGCGAGCAGATCCAGCAGATTCTCGAGGTGCTGGCAAAACAGGCGGTAAAGCCGATCAACGAAGCCGCCGCACAGCTGACGGAAACCACGACGCAGCTTTCCGACATCATCGGAAAATTCGGCTCGGCGATCGAGACCGTGGGGAGGAAACTCGAGGATATTCATTCGCCGGAAGAGGTGGTTCGCTCACAGTTGGCGCCCGCCATTTCCGCGATCAAGGACATGGCCGAGGCGCAATTGCAGCCGCTGCGCAATATCGAACAGACATTGAGCCGCATAGCGGATCTGCCAAATCGACCGCTGTCGGTGCCCGACAATTCCCCGGCGACGGCGAGTGGCGAAGTCTCGACCGACGCGATCGCATCGCTCTCTGCCAATGAAAACCAGCCGCCCACGACAGCGCGCCGCAAACGCCGGTGGCACCTATGGTGACCCGCGCCGCGGATCCGGCGCCGAGGCTGGAGCACAAGGGCTACAATCGCGGCCTCATCCTCGGCCTCACCATGGCCGAATCCATGCTGCTCCTGGTTTTCTGCCTGTTGCTCGTCGCTGCCGCGATGATCTCGACCGAACGAAACCATCGCTACGAAGCCGAACGGAAGCTCAAGCTCGCCGAACAGCAGCTCGCCGTCCTGGTGAAGAAGCAATCGGAACAATCGGCACTGATCGTCCAACTGCAATCGAAGCTGATTTCCGGCGATCTCTCGGCGGCGGATCGAGCGACGCTGCAGAAGGAATGGCGCGAGCTGGTGACTGCGCGTGAGACCTTGGATAGTCTCAGCGCCGAAGGCGCCAAGGCCGAAGACCTGCAGCAGCTTGCGAAGATTGCCGAGGTCCTGAAGCAGCACGGCGTCGATCTCTCGAAGGCGCCGGACGAGGTCAGCAAGCTGCTGACGTTGGACGCCACCGGAAAGGGCGCACACGACTGGCCGCCGATCATCAATCTCAGCGAGGCCGGCGGCTATTATTTCCAGTCGGGCAGCGCCGAGCTGACGAAGACCTTCGAGAGCAAGCTAGACGGTTCGATCGCCGATGAGATCGCCGACAATCTCAATCGCTACCAGGTCGATGTCATCGAGGTCATTGGCCATACCGACGAACAGCCGGTCTCGCACGTGACATCCAATCTCGACAAGACATTCATCGACGTCATGGACGGCAAGCTGCCGATCACCGCCGTCGAGCCGGCGGACAATGCCGGCCTTGGCCTGGCGCGCGCCATTGCCGTCGCCAACGTGCTGAAGGCCAATCCGAAACTGAAGGATGCGACCATCCTGCCGATGTCGGCCGCACAGCTGATCCTGCCAGGGGATACGGTCAC
>JAGWJK010000547.1 GCA_028865845.1 Rhizobiaceae bacterium | reverse complement strand
CCCGGTTCAAATAGAATTTGCCCGAGGCCCCTCGATGGGGCGCCCGGGCCATGGTTCATCTTGCAGCATTTATGACTCTATTGCGCGGCGCGGCGAAATGCCGGGCTTGATGGCAGCCGTTACGCCATACCGACGGCCGCCATCATTCCTGCATGATCAGGGCCTTCCCAACCGCTCGGCACCGCCGCCCAGGGCGGCTCCGGCCGTCGGATCGACCTCGTCTTCATGGAGATCCCCGATCAACGTCTCCGTCGTCAGAATAAGCTTTGCGACGGAGGCAGCGTTGCGCAGGGCCGTATAGGTCACGCGCACCGGATCGATGATCCCAGCCTCGATCATGTTCTGATAATTGCCGGTTGAGGCGTTGTAGCCGTAGCCGCCGTTGACGCGGGTGACCTCGCTGACGACGGTCGCCGGATCCGCACCGGCATTGATCGCGATGCGCGAAAGCGGCCGTGTCAGCACGGATCTGACAAGCCGGACGCCCTCGGCCACATCGCCGTTCGTTGTCTTCAGCAATTCGTCGAGAACAGGCGCGGTTTGGGCAAGCGCGGAGCCGCCACCGGCAACGACCCCTTCTTCCACGGCCGCGCGCACGGCGTTAAGCGAATCTTCGATGAGCTGGATCGTCCGCTTCTGCTCGACAGGAGTAACACCGCCAGCGTAGATAACTGCCGTACCGCCGGAGAGCTTGGCAACTCGCTCGCGCAGCTTGTCCTGCTCGATATTGGGCGGGGCGATCTCATATTGGCGTTGGACCTGCGCCCGGCGCGCCGCAATCGCTTCCGCATTGCCGCCCCCACGCACGATCGTCGTGTGGCTTGCGCTCGTTCTTACCCGCTCGGCAGAGCCGAGATCTTCAGCGGTGACATCTTCCAACCGGCCGCCAAGATCGCGGGCAATGACACGCCCGCCTGTGAGAATCGCCAGATCTTCCATCAGCGCCTTGCGCCAATGACCGTATTCCGGCGGATGAATGACCAGGTATTTTCCGGCGCCGTCCTTGCCGAGCAGCGTGACGACGGCTTCCGGCGACATTTCTTCGGCAAGGATGAGCAGCGGCCGATGTTCGGCATCAGCAATCCGCCGAACTGCGTCCAGCGAAGACGGATCCTTGATCTTGAGGTCGGTCATCAGGATGAGAGGGCGCTCGAGAACGGCCTCCATTTTCTCCTGATCCGTGACCATGTGGTGAGAGAGATAACCGCGATCGAACGACATTCCTTCGACGACATCAAGTGTCGTCTCGGTGGTGACGCTGAAATCGGTGGTGATGACACCCTCCGTCCCGACTCGCTCATAAGCCTCCGTCACAAGCGCCCCGAGCTTCGGATCCGTGGCAGCGATATTGGCGACGGCGGCCAGTACGCCATTGCCCTTTGCGGGTCTCGCCTTGCCCTTCAGCGCCTCGACGATCTTGTCGACGGCAAGATCGATGCCTTTGCAGAGATCGACCGATTTGGCACCGCGCTCATTCGCGGCAATACCCTCCTGTACCAGCCCGTTCGCCAGGACGATCGCCGTCGTCGTACCGTCGCCGGCGATCTCGTTGGTCTGCATCGAGACCTCGCGGACCACTTGAGCGCCCATATTTTCGAAACGATCCGAAAGCTCGATTTCCGATGCGATGCTGACGCCATCGCGTGTGACCAGCGGCGTGCCGATCGGGCGATCGATCATGGCGTTCATGCCGCGAGGCCCAAGCGTCGACTCGACCGCAGCAGCAAGCCGCCCGACACCACGGGCAAGCGCCCGCCTGGCTTCGGAATTGTGTAGCATTAACTTAGCCATGGTTCCTCCTCCTTCCGCCGGATGGCGGTGGCTTGCCTGTGATTTTTTGCAGGCGTGGTTTTAATGATCGGCGGCGTGCGGCGATGCGGGTCGAGCCGGGACACGGCCGACGATGAAATCGACCAAGGTCGGCTCGCCGTCGATAACTTCCAACTCTTTGTATCGCGTCTGCTTCAGCCCCCGACAAAGAGCGCCGTTGAACTCCATGTTGATCCGTACGCTGCGAAGTTCGCCGAGATAGGCCGCCAATCGATCCGGTCCGACCGGCTGGCCTTCCCAGTCGATGATCGCCTTGTCGTTTGGGCGCAGTGCCGGGAGGCGCGCAAGCAGCGCTTCGCGATAGCGAAGTCTGTGTTTGGCGGCATCGCCGTCGCTTCCTCGCAACGCATCGAAATCGGCGAGCGTCAGCATGGCAATCGCGTCATCGGACAGTCCGCTTGCCCGAAGTCCAAGCAAGACAGACTCCTGCCGCCGCTTGAACGCTTTCATCCGGAACTTGGCACGCACGGCATCCAGATCGAGCTCGCCCTCGCTGGTCAACGTGTCGAAGATCTCCGAAAAACTCTTATCCGCCGCGATCCCCCGGTTCACCTCCTCGGCAAACATGTGGTCATGCAGGCCGATGTGGAAAGGCGGAGACCAGGACAAGGCCTCAAGCGCCACCCTGATATCCTCCAGCATCAGGAAGGCGAAATTAGGCGAGCACCAATAGGTCGGCAGGCGGAAGTCGATTTCGACCCTACCGTCCAGTGCAATCTCGGCCCGCTCGATAAAACCCATCTCGGTGACGGGTTCGTCCAGTTCGGGGTCGTTGACCCCTTCCAGTCGCCGCCAAAGCTCCCTCTGGCGGCTTTCAGATAGACCCTCGGCGCCCATCGGCTTACTCCGCGGCGACGCTGAAGGGCGAGCCGGCGAGAGCCTTTTTCTTGGCGGCGATATCGATGCCATAAAGACGCGCCGCGTTGAGGCCGAGGATCTTTTCCTTGATCTCGGGCGTGAGATCGACGCCACGTTCCTTCTTGATGTCCTCGGGCAGTTCGAAGGCCCAGAGTTTTTCCACCAGCCAGCGCGGCGTCCAGATCGCATAGTCGGAGCCGAACAGGATCTTTTCCGGTCCGATCCAGAACAGCAATTCGGCGATAACCTCGGCGAAATAGCGCGGTCGCGAATGGATGAACGGCAGGGCAACGGCAAGCCCACCATACACATTGGTTTCCTGAACGCCGATCCAACAGAAATCATCGAGGCGCGGCAGGCCGCAATGCTCGACGATCCAGTTGAGATTCTGGAAGTCGGTCGCGGCATAGTCGACATCGTGGACGTCGAAGGCATCCTTGTTTAGGGGAATGATGGTCGGGCCCTTGTGGACGTGAATGTTCTTGATGCCGAGCTTTTCGCAGAGCTCGAAGCAGCGATAGGCGTCAGGATCGTTCAGCTTCCATCCCTTGGAGGCGCCGTTCCACTCGGCCGTGTACATCTTCACGCCTTTGATGTCGTAGGTCTCCTTCATGTAGTGGATATATTCGAGGGCCTTTTCGCCGTCGCGAGGATCGAAGGAGCCATTGACGATGAAGCGCTCCGGATAGCGCTTGGCGACCTCCGCGTTGCGTTCGATCGTGTTGAATCCGTTCTTGTAGAAATCCTTCAGGTAGGTCGACTGGACGATGGCGACATCGTCAGGACCGTTGATGAACAGATCCCGATAAAGATCGTCGGCGCTGTATTTTTCGAACTTGCTCTTCTCCCAGAGCTGCTCTTTCGGGCTGAGCGCGGTGTGATAGGCGTAAAAGCATTCTACGAATTGTTTGCCGTGAATATTGCGCTGATTCTCAGGGCTGCCATCCCAGAAATGGGTGTGGCCGTCGACGATGAAAATTTCTTTGCCTTCGGGTGTGACGTACATGGTTTTCTCCTCCAAAACTTGCCTTGTTCAGAAGGGTGCGCCCTCGCCGGGCGCACCCTTTGGTCGCCCTGACGGATTTCAGATGTAGTCGAACACCTCGTCCATATCGCCGAACAGGATCACCGTGTTGTCGTCGATGCGGACCATGCGGCCATAGTGGGTTGACGTGTTGACCTCGAAGATTTCCGCGGTCATCTCGCGCCCGAGATATTCGCTGATTTCGTCCATCTTGAAGATCAGCTTGCCGACGCCGTCGATGCGGATCAGCGCCGGCTGGTAGGTGACGACCACGCCGGGCTTCTGGCCCATGAATTCGGCGATGGCGCGCGCCTCGACCGAGTCGTTCATGGTGACGCCGCACTGATGGGAAATCGTCTGCTCGAAGGTGATATCCTTCATCGATTTGAAGATGTTGTCGTGGGACGTATCGCGTGCAACCAGTGACATGAAAAAAACTCCTTCGATTAGCGCTTGAGATCGAGTTCGCCGAGAATCTTGCCGAGGCGCTCCTGCGACTGGGCCTGGACATCGGCAAAAGAAACGGGCTTGGAATGCGGCATCGACCAGATCGGCTGCAGGGCCTTGGCGGCCTTGTCGGCAAGCGCTC
>JAGWJK010000546.1 GCA_028865845.1 Rhizobiaceae bacterium | reverse complement strand
ATTTGAAACCTATGTCGAGAAGCTCGACGCGGCGCGCGCTTTGCTGCAAGATCGTAGCGTCACACCGAATGAGGCAGAAAAGTCGGGTCTTCATCTCAACAAGGATGGACAGCGTCGCTCGGCCTATGAACTGCTATCCCATCCGGGCCAATCGATAGATGGACTGTCTGTCTTGTGGCCGGAATTGAAGTCGATTGATCGCCGTGTTGCGGAGGCCGTCGAGATCGAAGCTGCCTATGCCGTCTATATGGACCGGCAGAGCTCCGACATCGTGCAGGTTCGCCGCGAGGAAGAAAGGCTCATTCCGCAGGATTTCGATTTCTCGACCCTGTCCGGCCTGTCGAATGAGTTGAAGCAGAAGCTGAGCGTGGCGAAGCCGAAGAATATCGCTCAGGCATCGCGGATTGACGGAATGACGCCGGCGGCAATTTCACTGCTGCTCGCCTACCTGCGAAAGTCCGTTGTTGCGGAAGAGCGCCGGCTGGTGTCTTGAAATGCAAGGGGTGAGAGTCCTGCCAATGGAATTGAACGGTGTACGTGTTTCACGTGAAACACAAGAACGGTTGCAGCACTTTGCGTCGCTGTTTCAGAAGTGGGCAAAGACGATCAATCTTGTGGCCCCCTCGACGATCGACGATCTCTGGCAGCGGCATATCGCTGATAGCGCTCAGATCTTTCAGCTTCATCCGCAACCGGCACAATGGGTCGATCTTGGCAGCGGTGGTGGTTTTCCCGGCGTCATCACGGCTATTCTCCTGGCAGAACAAGCGGAGGGGCATGTTGATCTGGTTGAAAGCAATCAGAAGAAGGCTGCCTTCTTGCGTGTCTGCCTTCGGGAATGCGAAGCCCGTGGGACTATTCACGCCATCCGGATTGAAGAAGCATCTAAAACAATTGCGGATTGCGATGTGATATCGGCGCGCGCCCTCGCCGATCTCGACATGCTACTGGACTATGCGGCGTCTTGGGCGGAGCGCAATGAAAATCTTCGCCTGCTTCTACATAAAGGCCGGGATTACGAACGCGAAGTCGCGAAAGCCCGTGGTCGTTGGGAGTTCGATCTGGTAAAACACAATAGTGTTGTCGAGCGAGATTCCGTCATTCTGGAGATCAACCGCCCTCGACGTCGAAATTAACCATAATTGGGTATGCGGCAAATGATCGGCGAGCGAAACCGAATTATTACTATCGCAAATCAAAAGGGCGGCGTTGGGAAAACAACCACCGCGATCAACCTGGCGACGGCTCTTGCGGCCATCGGCGAACGCGTGCTGATCGTCGACCTCGATCCGCAGGGCAATGCCAGCACCGGTCTTGGCATCGAGCGCCGCGATCGCAAGATTTCCTCATACGATCTTCTCGTTGGGACGCATACGATCCTCGATACTGTCATCGAGACCGCGGTTCCCAATCTTTTCATTGTGCCGTCGACGATGGATCTGTTGGGTGTCGAGATGGAAATCGCCCAGCAAGCCGATCGCGTCTTCCGACTGCGTCGTGCGTTGAATGGCGCCGGAGCGACTGCCTTTTCCTACATTCTCGTCGACTGCCCGCCGTCGTTCAATTTGTTAACCATGAACGCAATGGCTGCGGCGCATTCGGTCCTGGTGCCGCTACAGTGCGAGTTCTTTGCGCTCGAGGGCCTTAGCCAGTTGCTGGAAACCGTCGATCAGGTGCGTCGCACCGTCAATCCATCGCTGGACATCCAGGGTATCGTCCTGACGATGTTTGATTCACGAAACAATCTTGCACAACAGGTTGTGACTGACGTGCGGACCCATTTGGGCGAGAAGGTCTACCACACGTTGATTCCGCGGAACGTTCGCGTGTCGGAAGCCCCCTCCTATGGCAAGCCGGCAATTCTGTATGATCTCAAATGCGCCGGTAGTCAGGCTTATCTGCAGCTGGCGTCGGAAGTCATCCAGCGGGAGCGGCAACGGAAGGCGGCGGCCTGATTTTTTAGTTCTGGAGTGAGTATCTGCGATGAATGATGATCTTTCGAAACGGCGTCTCGGGCGCGGACTGGCTGCTCTCATCGGCGAGATGGATCAGCCGATGCCTGTCGAGCCTGGTCGGCCCGGCATCAATCCTGACCGAATGATGCCGATCGAATTCATCAGCCGCAATCCCAAGAATCCCCGTCGTTACTTCGATGAGACCGAACTGCACGATCTCGCCAGCTCCATCCGACAGCACGGCATCGTGCAGCCGGTCGTGGTGCGCACCATCGCTATGGATCGCTATGAGATCATCGCCGGAGAGCGGCGGTGGCGGGCGGCACAGCTTGCCGGGCTGATTGAAATTCCAGTCATCGTCCGTGACGTCGACGACAAGACCGCGCTGGAAATTGCCATCGTCGAAAACGTCCAGCGTGCCGATCTCAATCCGCTGGAAGAAGCTCTCGGTTACGAACAACTGATCGCCGAGCACGGCTACACGCAGAATGATCTCGGAGAGATCATCGGCAAAAGCCGCAGTCATGTGGCGAACTCGCTGCGCCTGCTGAAATTGCCGGAGCCGGTTCGTGATATGCTGGCCGGCGGAAGTCTCTCGGCAGGGCATGCACGCGCGCTGGTCTCGACCTCCGATCCGTCCGCACTCGCCCGAACCATCGTCTCCAAGGGCATGTCGGTGCGCGACGCCGAGCGGCTGGCCCAGAACGATATTAAGGCGCAGAACGATCCCCGTCCGGCTGGTCCACGCACCGATGCAAAGGATTCCGATACGCTGGCATTGGAACGCACTCTATCGGATACGCTGGGCCTCGACGTCTCGATCAACCATCGTGGCAGCGGTGGTCAAGTGAAGATTTCCTATAAGAGCCTGGAGCAGCTGGAAGAGATTTGCCGGCTATTGGAACGCCGCTGAGGCACGGTTCCACAAAGTCAGCCGATTAGGCTCACGAGACTTCCCTCAATTTCGTGAAACATCAGCCCTTGCGGGCTGATTGAAGCGTCGTCGCGAGCAACGTCTGCATCGCAATCGTATCTTCGAGACTGGCGCGCTGGCGGCTCTGCAAAATGGCATATTGCAGCCGGTTCATCTCCCGGGCAATGGCCGGAGCAGTCCAGCTCTTCAGCGCCTGCTCGATAATCGGCTTACGGCGGAAATGCAGATGTCGGCCGTGGGTCTGCATGACCTGCGCGGCCTGTAGACGGCGTTCATCCATCTCCGTGCGCATCGTGTCCAGCAGCTGGAATTGCCGCAGGCAGCCCTGCAGGACGAGGAACATCCGCGTCTTGGACGAGGCGATCTTCTGCATCGCATGCAGAAATGCATCGGCATCGCCTTTCAGAATGGCATCGACCGCATCATCGGTAGAGATGGCACTGGCGTCGCCGATGATATCGGCGACATGTTCCTCCTCGATCGTGCCCTGTCCCCGGCAATAGAGCGCCAGTTTGCGCACCTCGTTGCGGGAGGCAATGCGATCACCACCCAGCAGCTCCAGAAGCATCTGTCGGGCTGCCGGGCCGATGCGGAGATTCTCGGTTGCCAGCTCAGTATCGATGAGCGCATTCAACGCACGTGTATCATCGGCATAACAAGGGATGGTCGCCACGGCGCGTGACGTTTCAGCGACCTTTCGAAGGCCCGAACCCTTCTTGAGATCGCCCGCCTCGACGATGACGAAACTCGCCGTCGGCGGATCATTGGCAATGAGCTGAAATGAATCGAGCAGCGCTTTCTCGTTGGCGGCGCCGCGGATCCATATCAGCTTTTCACCGCCGAAAAGGCCGATCGCGTTGACCTCATCCAGCAGGCGGCCTGCATCGTTCTGGAGATCGCCGACATCGAGTTTGAGCAGCGAGAAGGCATCTTTCAGGTCGACGCCGGTCTTCGCGGCGATCTGTGCGGCGCGTTCGGAAACGAGGCCGCGATCCGGTCCGTAGACGACAAAGAGGCGATAGTTGCGTGCGGAGCTCTGCAGAAATCCGTCGAATTCATGCGATTTGACTTCCGCCATGGCGCGCGCTCGCTATCAGCGGCTGAGCGCGGCAGAAATATCGGCGCCCACCAGTTCCGCGACTTCACGCGCTGCGCGGTCTTCCGAATCACGTATAGCGCGCTGCTTGGCGAATTCCTGCGTCGGGAAATCGACGAGCGATGTCACGGAGCGGGTCCCCGATTTCAAAACCTTGCCGTCGGCCGCATTTTTCAGCGTGAAGACAACCGTGACTGTGGTGCGGCCGGCGGCGGACGTCGCCGACGACGGCAGATAGATGACGCCGCCGGTGCCTGACGACACGCTCAGGTCGACATTATAGAGCGGCTTGGCTGGCTCGCCTGCGCCGCGTCCG
>JAGWJK010000545.1 GCA_028865845.1 Rhizobiaceae bacterium | reverse complement strand
AAGGCCGGTCTCGACCTCGCCTATGAAAGGTTGCCGCAGATCCCCGGCATAATCCTGCCGGAAAAGCCGCGCGGCGGCATGTATGCTTTCTTCGCGCTGCAGGGCGAAGCCGATGCCACGGCCGTCTGCGAGCGCATTCTCGAAACCGCACGCGTCGGTCTGGCGCCCGGCTATCACTTCGGAGAAGCGTCGCGCGCCTTCGTGCGCATGTGCACCTTCCGGGATACCGGCGAGATCGGCACTGCGCTCGACCGCATGGTCGACGCCATGAAATGACGGCGCCGTAACCGGCTGGCCGATGCTGCCGTGCCGTGCGTCCATTCGGATGCGCAAGGTTCGCGGCAGCACTTCGAAATTGCGCAGACGCCGTCCTTAAATCCCGGCCGATTTAAGAGGTAATGCGCGACCCGCAGGCTGAAGGTGCCGGCGGTGAAAACCAGAGGGAGACAAACGAAATGAATTTTACCCGTCGTAATCTGCTGGTCCTTGCGACCATCGCCGGCATGGCTGGCGGAAGCCACTTCGCCTATGCCGCCGATGTTCTCAATGTCGGTTCCTACCCCAACAACCCGCCTTTCGAATACAAGACCGACAGCGGTTCCTTCGAAGGCTTCGAAGTCGACATCGTCAACG
The DNA here is from genome assembly GCA_028865845.1 of Rhizobiaceae bacterium. Classification (GTDB taxonomy): domain Bacteria; phylum Pseudomonadota; class Alphaproteobacteria; order Rhizobiales; family Rhizobiaceae; genus Rhizobium. The sequence continues at coordinate 3,676 of JAGWJK010000545.1, read as the reverse complement.
AAGCCGCCAAGCGCGCCGGCATGACGACCAACATTGCCGACTACGGCTTCCAGGCGCTGTTTGCCGCCACCAGCTCCAAGCGCATCGATGTCGCGATCTCCTCGATCACGATCACGCCTGAGCGCCTGAAGTCGCAGTCCTTCACGCAACCTTATTATGATTCCGACATGGGCGTCGCGACCAAGGACGGCAGCGCGATCAAGGGCCTCGCCGACCTCAAGGGCAAGACCATCGGCGTTCTGTCTTCATCGACCGGCGAAAAGTGGGTTAACGACAACAAGGCGGCCGACGGCTTCGGCGACGTCAAGGGCTACAATTCGCAGCAGGACATGATGCTCGATCTCGGCGCCGGACGCGTCGACGCCGTCGTCAGCGACATTCCCGGCATGCAGTATCTCTTCGTCAAGATGAAGGGCTTCGCCATCAAGGACCGCATCAAGACCGGCGAACAATACGGCCTGATGATGACCAAGGACTCGCCGATGCTCGGCAAGCTCAACGACGCCATCACCGCCATGAAGAAGGACGGCACGATGGACAAGATCCACGAGAAGTGGTTCGGCAGCAAGGCTCCGGCCGGCTCCTCCACCGTGACCGAAATGCCTATTCCGAAGGCGTGATCAAAAGATCATCATGAATTGTTGCGCCGGCCCCTTTCGGCCGGCGCAACTGTGATAGATCTTCAGTTCTGCCGTGACGGAATGGTTCGGGCATCCAACGATGTCTTCGAACCGATCCAACTGTTGTTTTGCCGCAAGTCCCCATGAGAGCCGCGTCGAGCTTCTCCTGGAATTGCCCTGATGGGAGTGCCTATGTCGCTCGTCGATACTTTCTTTAACACCGACGTCATGATTGCGGCCTTCCCCGCCTTGCTGCGCGGCCTGTGGATGACGATCCTGCTCGGTGTCGTCAGCATCTTCTTCGGCGTGATCGGCGGCCTCTTCGTCGCGCTTGTCCGGCTTTACGCCCCGAAGCCGATCCGCCTGCTCATGGTCGGCTATATCGACATCATGCGCGCTCTGCCGATGCTGGTCGTACTGATCCTGATCTACTACGCCCTGCCCTTCGTCAACATCAGCCTCTCGTCCTGGAGCTCCGCGATCCTCGGCTTCTCGATCGTGCTTGCCGCTTATTCGGCGGAAGTCTTCCGCTCCGGCATCGAAAGCGTGCCGCGCGGCCAGTTCGAGGCGGCAGCGGCCCTCGGCCTGCCTTTCCTGGTGACGCTCTACAAGGTCGTGCTGCCGCAGGCGATCCGGATCGTCATCCCGCCGACCACCAGCAACTGCATCTCGATGTTCAAGGATACGTCTCTTGCCTCGACGGTGGCGCTGCCAGAACTTTTGAAAGAGGGGCAGAATGCGCAAGGCTTCTACGCCAACCCCTCGCCGCTGATCATGGCAGCCGTGATCTACGTCGTGCTGCTGTGGCCGCTGGTGCGGCTTGTCAGCGTGCTGGAAGAGAGATTCAAGCAGGAAAAGCGGCGATAAGGATCGCCGTCAATCGGCGCCGGAGAGGTGGTTGTTGACCGACGACTTCACCTCGCCGATGTCCTTCCACAATTCCGTGACGATGGCCGGATCGACGTCCGCCATCATGTCGCGCAGCCAGCCCTCATGCGCAGCTGCCATGGAACTGAACAGTTCCTCGCCCCGCTTCGTCAGCTTTGCGACGGTGACGCGGCGGTCCCCATCCGGTGTTTCACGCAACACGAGACCGTCGGCTTCCAGCCGTTCGACCAGCCCGGTGACATTGCCGTTGGTGACCATGGTCCGCTTCGAGAGCTCACCGAGACGAAGGCCGTCGCGCTCGCGGTAGAGCTGCGCCATCAGATCGAACTGCGGCAGCGTCGCGCCGAACTCGTTGCGCAGGCGACGGCGGATTTCCTGCGATACCAGCTTCGTGGTCGACAACATCCGCAGCCAGAGCCGCAGCTCCTGCTTTTTGCCTTCCTGCGTGCCCTGCACGATGATTTCCAGGTCGACGGTCCCGCTATCGGCTTCTGCCATCATATCAGCTCAAATCACTGCGTTGCTGTTCCGTATCTTACCGGTCTACGGAGCAATATTTCAAATGTCAAAGGTTTAGAGCATTCGCCTATTTGGCGAGCATCTTTGCCAACATGAAGCCTGAGCCTGCACCCGTGCCCGCGCCGGGCCAAGTGGACGCACCGCACATGTAGAGCGAACCCACCGGCGTTCTGTAACGGGAATAACCCGCGACCGGCCGGAAGAGGAAATTCTGGTCGAGATGATGGCTGCCGGAAAGATTGTCGCCGCCGATGAGGTTCGGGTTTTCACGCTCGAGATCGACGGGCGAAAATATCGACCGGGCAAGAATTTTCGAACGCAGGCCGGGCGCGTAACGCTCGATGATGTCGAGCACGCGCTCGGCATAGGCGTCCTTGACCTCATCCCAACTTTGGCCGCTGATTTCGCCAGCGGCATCGCCGCTGAATTCCGCCGGCAGCACGCGTACCTGGACCCAAAGAACGTGCTGGCCATCCGGCGCACGCGACCGATCGATTGCCGTCGGCTGACCGACGACCAGCGCCGGCTCGACCGGCAGGCGTCCGGCCATCGCTTCGGCGTAGACGCGCGACATCATCTCCATATCGGGCGCGATGTGCACGTAGGCAAAGCTCTTCAGCGCATTGCCGGCCGTCCAGTCCGGAAGTCCCGACAGCGCAAGATGGATCATCATCGTGCCGGGGCCGGCGCGAAAACGGGAAAGCTTGCGGTCGAACTCCTGCCGCGACGCATCCTGATCCAGAAGCTTTCCAAACAGATTCTGCGGATGGATGTTGGCGATGACCGCGCGCTTCGCCTCATAGCGGCGCCCGTCGGAGAGTACGATGCCAGTAGCCTTGCCGCCGGAGGTGACGATCCTGTCGACGCGGGTGCCTAGCATCAATTCGCCGCCCTTCGCCTTCAGAACCCCGACCATCGCGTTGACGATGGTGTCCGCACCGCCCTTGCCGATGACCATGCCGAATGCCTGGTTGGCCATGGATTCGAGATAGGGGAACAGGGCGCCGCCGGCGACATCAGGTGCGAAGTCGAGATGCAGCCCCCAGGCTGCCATCATCGTCTTCAGCTTGGTATTCTTGAAGCGGGCATCGAGAAAGTCGCGGGGAGACGCAAACAGCATGCGGGCAGTGTCGTAAACCCATGCCGCGCCCTTCTGCCGCCAGGCCTTCCAGACGACCTTGGCAGCGGCGAGGGACGGCATCGGTGCGCCGAGCAGTCCGAAAATATGCGGCGCATCCGATCCGAACTCCGAAAGCATGGCACGCCACGCAGCCGCATCCTGCGGCGAGACATCCGCGATTGCCCCAGTCGTCTTTTCGAGATCGGTGCTGACGCCGAGAAACGTGCCGTCGCGAAAGACGCTGGCAAAGCAATCCGCCGCCGGCACAAAGCCTAATCCTTCGGCCGTCAGCTCGTTCTTGTACTGCGCGAAGAAGGCGGAGCCGGCGAACATCGAAAGGTTCATGGCGCAAAGGTCATGACGGAAACCCGGCAAGGTAACTTCACGGGTTTTCACTGCGCCGCCGGGTTCGGCATTACCCTCGACGACGAGAACTTTCCACCCTTTTGCAGCCAGATGCACCGCCGCTGCGAGACCATTGTGACCCGCCCCTACAATGATCGCATCGTAGCTCATTCGCCGTCCCCTC
>JAGWJK010000544.1 GCA_028865845.1 Rhizobiaceae bacterium | reverse complement strand
CGAAGTTAATATTAACACCGGTGTCCGCGAAGTCGTCGGCGATGGTCTGGAGAAGACTCGACAGCTCCACTTTGCGTCTGGCCTCGAGAGCGTTGCTGAGATACGCCAGATTATCGTCGATCATCAACGCCAGCATTTCTATGTCCTTCAGCAACAGGCCTCGCAGTTCCGGCTGCTCGCACCGCTCCGTTCGCATTCGAAGGCGTGTCAGGGGCGTTCTCAGATCGTGACTGATGGACGTCAGCATCCGCGTCCTTTGTCCCATCAGATCGAGTACCCGCCGCCGCATGGTGTTCAGGGACGCTGCCAGACTCCTTATTTCGGCGGCACCTTCCGTTCTGAAAGGTTCCTCCAGTTCATCGTCCATGCTGACGCGTTCCGCCGCTGCGGCGAAACGGACCAGCGGCCGCGCGATAATCCAGGCGCAGACGAATGCGAGAAGTGGTGCCGGAATGACGACGAAAGCTAGAGCCGTGACAATCGGGTAGAACATTCCGTGGGCGGGGAGCGCCGGCGGCAAGACGAACTCCAGGAAATCATTGTCTCCGGCCGCAACGACCAGAGTTTTGGCTCCGGTTTGATGGAGGACGACCGCCGGATTTTGTATCGGATCATTATCCAACAGGCTCCGGACGGCGAGAGGAACATCCGCGTTGGATATCGCAGATCCAATGAGGCGCTCGGGCGGAAGTCGCGTCACCTGCAATCCCAGGCCGCCAGCGGCTGCAAGCACCTTGTCCTGTCTGGCCGTAGCCGCGGCGGCTTCGTAGTTCTGCGCTATACTCTGGATGCGCCCGGCGAGAACACCGATATCCATTGCCCTTTCGAAGCGCCCGGGGAAGGGGATGTTAGCCTCGATTATGGTGGAGATGACAATGACCACAATCGACAGAGCGATGCTGAGGATCGTTATCGGTGTCCGAATTGAAGCGGCCAACAATCCCCTCAAGAGAGCGGTTCCACTTTTGCGGCGAAGATGTATCCGTCAAGACGTACGGTTTTGATCAAGGTCGGATCTTTGAGGCTCGGCTCGATCTTGTGTCGCAGGCGGCTGATGTGGGCATCAACACTTCTCTCCACAGGACCCGCTGTTCCAGCGTGTGTCATCGAAAGCAATTGCTCGCGGCTCAAGACCTTGTTGGGGTTTTTGCAGAACGCAGCGAGCAGGTCGAATTCCGCGGTCGTCATCGAGACTTCTGCGCCATCCGGATCGGTGACCCGTCGGCTTTTCGGATCGACGATCCAGCCGGAGAAAGTCATCTTCGAAAGCTCGTCGACGCCAGCTTGATCGCGGCCGTAAGAAGCTCGCCGAAGCAGCGCCTTCAAGCGGGCGATCAGTTCGCGGGGATTGAACGGTTTCGTTACATAGTCGTCGGCGCCAAGTTCGAGCCCTATGATCCGGCGTTGCCCTGCAGTCATGGTCGCCGTCCAAGTCAGCGCGCCGCCGGCGCCCACAGACTTTACACCACCGCCGGGATTGTAGCGGTCAAAGAGTCGGCACCGCATGCCGCCCCGATTCATGCGCGTCGCCTTTTCTGAAATCAGTGCGGGATGTTGTAGATCAGCATTTCTTCGCTGAGGCCGCGGAGCATGGCTTTCGAGCTACGCACGGCCGAGCCGCGCCGCTCGATCAGATGGCGAACCTCGTCGTCGTCGACGACGCTTGGCGTCGCGAATATCAAGTCGGGCGAGGATATGCCCTGGACACGGGACGCGATGTTGACAGTCTGGCCGAAATAATCCTGCCGTTCGTTCATCGACACGGCAAGGCAGGGGCCCGTGTGTAAGCCGACTTTCAGCAGCAGTTCCGGGCCGCTATCTCGCTCGTTCGAAGCGCTGATCGCTTTTCTGATCTCGAATGCTGCCGCCAAGCCCTGAGCCGGTTTCGGGAAGGTCGCCATGATGGCGTCGCCGATCGTTTTCACCACCGCGCCTCCCTCGCGGGAGATGATCGCCTGCGCGATCTGGAAGTGAGAGCGGATGAGATCGTAGGCGGCGAGATCGCCGATGCGTTCATAAAGCGCCGTCGAGCCCTTGATGTCGGTGAACATGAAGGTGAGGCTGGTGATCTTGAAGCGCTGATTGACGTCGAGAACATTGGTTCGATAGAGTTCCCGAAACGTCTGATGTGCCAGAAGCCGCTTTGCGGTCAAAACGGGGATGCGGCGGCGAGCGATCTCCATCAGCGCCTCGCCAACGATCCAGAAGATCGGCATCACTCTCCGGGACGTATTGTTCTGCAGGGACAGCTTCAGCTGACCCGGCGATACGCGAAGCGTTTCGTTCGACAGGCGGGCCTCATCGATTGCGATCTCGATTTCCTGATCGCTGTCATCAGCCGGACCGGCCACCTCGACGAATTGCGCGGTATGGGTCACCGGATCGAAAACGATGGTCAAACCCTGGTCAACGCGGACGGAGCGAACGATGCTGCTTCCTGGCGCCAATTCCACGGCGTCCAGAACGGCATCCTTGACGACGGGGGCGAGATCGTCGGGAAGATCGCTGCCGGAACTCCAGTAGATCTGACGCACGTAATTCCAAAGCGGCATGCTATCGGGATCATGTGCCGCAATCCTGCGCACGCGCGGATCGACCGTAAAGGTCACCTCGACGACCTCGTCGAGATTTGGTTCGCAATCGGCAGCGCAGAGCGCGCAACTATAGTGATCCTGATCGATGGCCCGCAGCGATTCCGCAGAATGGAGAATGCCGCCGCAACTGCTGCAGATCACATTCCAGGAAAGTTCGAAGAGGCCGGCCTGTGTCGCATGCAGGAAGGCGGCGACGCTTGTTTGTTCGGCAAGACCATGCTCGATCGCGAAAGCGAGCGGATTTATCCGGTTCAGGCGGGCATCGGGCGCTTCGCGGATCAGCTGTTCGATTGCAGCGGCAGCGTCGTCGTCGACATATTGGCGCAGCGCCGCGATGCGTTTTGCAACTTCTGACATGGCTATCCCGAACCAAAACCTGTGAAAACATAAGGCCGCTGCGGGCCGCAAGCGAGCCGTTTATTTTTTCGCCCCGAGGTAACCTTGTGGCGCCGTCCAGCGAACTAGCGAAATAGATAGCTCATTTTGAAGTCCGAACAAGTCGTGGCGACGCTCACCGGGAAAACCGAGATTCTACCCTCCACCAACAAGGCGTTTTCGCTTTGGAGAGATGCGGGGGCACGATCGCAAGCCGGCGAGAGCAGGACTGATATAGCCATAGCGAAAAGGATGAAGGGTGCACGACCACACCGCCCCGATCGGGGCGGTGTGGGACCATTCTGGGTCAGTGCCCGAGCCCTTAGAAGGGATAATGCTGGGCGGAGTCCTCAACGGTGATCCAACGCAGGTCGGTGAATTCGGCGATTGCCGCCTTGCCACCGAAGCGACCATAGCCGCTGCCCTTCACGCCGCCGAAAGGCATCTGCGCCTCGTCGTGCAGCGTCGGGCCGTTGATATGGCAAATGCCGGATTCGATACGGGCCGCCACCGCCATCGCGCGCTGCACGTCCCGGCTGAAGACCGCGGAAGACAGGCCGTATTCGGTGTCGTTCGCCACCCGGATCGCTTCCTCTTCGTCGGCAACGCGGATGATCGGCTTCACCGGCCCGAAGGATTCCTCTGCATAGACCCGCATGTCGGGTGTGACGTGATCGAGAAGCGTTGCCTCGACAACGGTGCCGGTGCGCTTGCCGCCGGCGACGAGTTTTGCGCCCTTGGCTTCTGCATCGGCGATCAGGGCGTCCATCTTCTTGGCGGCATCGAGGCTGATCAGCGAGCCGAGAACCACGTGTCCGCGCGGATCGCCGGCCGGCAGTTGCTTGGCTCTTGCTGCGAGCTTGGCGACGAAGGCGTCGGCAATCGCCTGATGCACGATGATGCGCTCGGTCGACATGCAGATCTGGCCCTGATGCATGAAGGCGCCGAAGATGGCGGCATTTACGGCGCCATCGATATCCGCATCCTCCAGGATGACGAGCGGCGCCTTGCCGCCGAGTTCAAGCAGGGCGGGTTTCAGGTGTTCGGCGGCGAGCTTGGCGATGATCTTGCCGACCTTGGTCGACCCGGTGAAATTCACCCGCTTGACGGCCGGATGCGCGACGAGCGCGGCAACGATCTCGGCTGCATCTTCCGGCGCGTTGGTGACGACGTTGATGACGCCGGCCGGCAGACCCGCTTCCGTCAGCGCGGTCGCGATCAGGCGGTGTGTACCCGGGCACTGTTCCGATGCCTTCAACACAACGGTGTTTCCGCAGGCGATCGGCATTGCGATGGCGCGTGTCGCCAGGATCACCGGGGCGTTCCATGGCGCGATCGCCAGGCAGAC
>JAGWJK010000543.1 GCA_028865845.1 Rhizobiaceae bacterium | reverse complement strand
CTTGCAGCAGAAGCTCAACATGGCCATTCTGCTGATTACCCACGATCTCGGCGTCGTTGCCAACATGGCTGACGAAGTGGTTGTGATCTATCACGGCGAGATCATGGAGGCCGGCCCGGTCAACGCCATCTTCCGTGATCCGCAGCATCGGTATCTGAAGGCGCTAATGTCGGCGGTGCCGCATTTCGATATGAAGCCCGGCGAACGGCTGAAATCGTTGCGCGACGTGCCGGTCAATCTCGACACATTCAGCGGCAAGAAGAAGTCGGCGAACGGTAACGGGAATGGCAACGGCAACGGCCATGGTTCGGCCGAGGTGCTGCTTTCGGTCCGCAATCTTTCGAAGACCTATACTTCGAAGAAGGGCGGATTGTTCGGACGGAAGGAAGGGACGAAGTTCCGCGCCGTCGACGATGTCAGCTTCGACATCCGCCGTGGCGAATGTCTGGGCCTCGTCGGCGAGAGCGGCTGCGGTAAGACGACCGTCAGCAAGATCCTGATGCGCGCCATAAGCCCGGACAGCGGCACGGTGACCTTTAATGATGAAAGCGGCCAGATCGACGTGCTGTCGGTCAAGGGCGACGAACTCATGGATCTTCGCACCAAGATCCAGATGGTTTTCCAGGACCCGGTTTCCTCGCTTTCTCCTCGCATGACCATCCGCAACATCCTGAGCGAGCCTTTGGAAATCCACGGGCACGGCGATAGCGCCGAGCGCAAGGAGAAGGTCAAGGGGTTGATGAAGGCGATCGGCCTCGATCAGCATTATCTGAGCCGCTATCCCCATAGCTTCTCCGGCGGCCAGCGCCAGCGTATCGGCATAGCGCGCGCTCTTGCGCTCGGGCCGAAGCTGTTGATCCTCGACGAGCCCGTCTCGGCGCTCGACGTTTCGGTCCAAGCGCAGATTCTAAATCTTCTCAAGGATTTGCAGAAGCAGCTTGGTCTGACTTACCTCTTCATCTCGCACAATCTCGCCGTCGTCGACTATATGGCCGATCGTATTGCCGTGATGGCGCGCGGACGCATCGTCGAGATCGCGCCGCGCGAAATCATCCTGCGCGATCCGGTGCACCCCTATACTCGGTCTCTGCTTGCCGCCGTGCCCTTCCCCGATCTGGACCGGCCTTTGAATTTCACCGCACTGAACGCTCACGGCGCCGTTGCCAAGCAGAGCTGGGGGCCGCAATTCAGCGATGGCGACGGGGCTGATCTTGCCTACGCCGATCTCGGTGGCGGCCATTTCGTGCATGCCCGTCGCGGCACGGACGTGAAGGAGTTGCGCTCGTGATCGACCGTCGCACCTTTCTCGGCCTTCTCGCCTCCACCGTGTTGCCGCTGCCGGCGATTGCTGCCGATGCCGACAATGAGCCGGATTTCCTGCACGATTGGCTGCGCTCCGGTCAAATGCCGCCGTTGGCGCAGCGTCTGCCGAAGATGCCGCGCATCGTCAATCTCGCCGCACTCGGGCGCGAACCCGGCCGCTATGGCGGTTCTCTGCGCATGCTGATCGGCGGACAGAGCGATCTGCGCCTCATGAACGTCTATGGTTACGCCCGGCTGGTGGGTTATGACCAGACGCTGACGCTGCAGCCCGACATTCTCGAATCCTTCGACACGCAAAACGATACCATCTTCACCTTCAAGCTGCGCGACGGCCACAAATGGTCCGACGGCAAGCCCCTGACCTCGGAAGATTTTCGCTACTGGTGGGAAGACGTCATTCTCAACAAGACGATGACGCCGGGCGGCGGTGCGCTGGAGCTGCGCCCGCATGGGAACCTGCCGCGTTTCGAGGTTCTCGATCCACTCACCGTGCGCTATAGCTGGGATAGTCCCAATCCGTTCTTCCTGCCGAACCTAGCCGCGCCGCAGGCCCTGGTGGTGCTCGGTCCCAGTCACTACCTCAAGCAATTCCATCCGAAGTATCAGGACGATCAGCGCCTCTCGGCGCTGATGAAGCAATATCGCGTCAAGAAGGTCGCCGATCTTCACATCAAGATGTCGCGTGTCTATCGCCAGGAAAACCCTGAGCTGCCGGTGCTGGACCCCTGGCATAACACGACGCCGCCGCCGGCCGAGCAATTCGTCTACGAACGCAATCCTTATTTCCATCGTGTCGATGAAAACGGCAAGCAATTGCCCTATGTCGACCGCTTCATCCTGAACGTCAGCTCGTCGGCGATCATCCCGAACAAGGCCGGCACCGGCGATAGCGACCTGCAGGCGACGAGCATCAATTTCGACGACTATACGTTCCTGAAGGATGCGGAGAAACGCTATCCGATCAAGGTCGATCTCTGGAAGGCCACGCGCGGTTCGCGCGTGGCGCTGATGCCCAATCTCAACAGCGCCGATCCGGTCTGGCGGCAGGTGCTGCGTGACGTGCGGGTGCGCCGTGGCCTGTCACTGGCTATCAATCGCCACGAGATCAACATGGCGGTTTTCTATGGCCTCGGCACCGAAAGCGCCGATACCGTGTTGCCGGAAAGCCCGCTCTTCAAGCCCGAATACGCCAAGGCCTGGATCGCCTATGATCCCGACCAGGCCAATGCGTTGCTCGATGCTGCTGGCCTCGACAAGCGCGACACGGACGGCATTCGCCTGCTGCCGGATGGCCGTCGCGCCGAAATCACGGTCGAAACGGCCGGCGAAAGCACCCTCGACACCGACGTGCTCGAACTTGTGACGGACCATTGGCGCAACGTCGGCATTGCTCTGTTTGCCCGCACGTCGCAGCGCGACATCCTGCGCAGCCGCGCCATGGGCGGTCGTATCGTGATGTCGATCTGGTATGGCCTCGACAACGGTGTGGCGACGGCGGATATGAACCCCGGCCAGCTCGCGCCGACGATGGACGACCAGATGCAATGGCCGCTCTGGGGCATGTACTATCTGTCCCGCGGCACGCAGGGCACGGCCCCCGACCTGCCGGAGGTGAAGCGGCTCGTCGAACTGCTGGACCAATGGGGCAGATCGGCCTCGTCCTTCGAGCGCGCGGAGATTTGGCACCAGATGCTGGCCATCTATACCGACCAGGTCTTCTCCATCGGGATGATCAACGGCACGCTGCAACCGATCGTGCGCGCGTCGCACCTGCAGAACGTGCCTGAAAAGGCGCTCTACGGCTTCGACCCGACCTGCTATCTCGGGGTCTACATGCCCGACACCTTCTGGCTGAAGGAGGAGCCGCCGCGTGCTTAAGTATATTATGTGGCGTACCGCCGTGATGATCCCGACGCTGCTGGTCATTTCGATGCTGGTGTTCACCATCATCCAGCTTCCGCCGGGCGATTTTTTCGAAAGCCAGATTGCCGAGCTGCGAGCGCAGGGCGAGACGGCCAACATGCAGGAGATCGAAGAACTCCGGCATGAATACGGTCTCGATAAGCCGGTCGCGCTGCAATATGTCTATTGGGTCGCCGGCATGCTGCACGGCGATTTCGGCTAATCCTTCGAATATCAGCTGCCCGTGTCGGAGGTGGTGGGCGATCGCCTTTGGCTGACTATTCTGGTGTCGATGACGACGATCGCGCTGACCTGGCTGGTCGCCTTCCCGATCGGCATCTATTCCGCCACCCATCAATATAGCTGGGGCGATTACGGGCTTACCTTCCTCGGCCTGCTCGGCATCGCCATTCCGAACTTCATGCTGGCGCTGATCCTGATGTACTTCGCCAATATTTGGTTCGGCGTGTCGATCGGCCATCTGATGGATTTGCAATATCTGTCGCAGCCGATGAGTTGGGCCAAGGCGCGGTCGATCCTTGCGCATCTGTGGATTCCCGTCATTATCGTCGGAACGGCTGGCACCGCGGGCATGATCCGCCGCCTGCGCGCCAACCTGCTCGATGAAATGCAGAAGCAGTACGTCATCACCGCCCGCGCCAAGGGCTTGCATCCGTTGCGGGCGCTGGTGAAATATCCGCTGCGCATGGCGCTGAACTTCTTCGTCGCTGATATCGGCTCGATCCTGCCGTCGATCATTTCCGGCGCCGAAATTACTGCTATCGTGCTGTCGCTCGAAACCACTGGTCCGATGTTGATCAAGGCATTGCAGAGCCAGGACATGTATCTTGCGGGATCGTTCCTGATGTTCCTCGCATTTCTCAATGTCATCGGCGTATTGATTTCGGATATCGCTCTCGGCTTTCTCGATCCGCGTATCCGCTTGCAAGGCAGGAGCACAAAGTGAACGCACCCTTGCCAAGACCAGGTGCCCCTTTGGAGCACTACGTTTCCACCGCCGCCTTCGATCCGGAACAGTTCGAAGCTCTTTCGGCCGGGCAGACGCGCTACTACATGGCCTCGCAAAAGCGGC
>JAGWJK010000542.1 GCA_028865845.1 Rhizobiaceae bacterium | reverse complement strand
CTCGACTTCGATCTCGGTCAGATCCGTGTCGTTGAGAATATTGGCGAGGTCGCGGATCAGCGCCTGGTCGATACCCGATTTCTTTTCAGCCATGGATGTTTGCCCTGTATTCTTGTTATTGCGTGATGGATTTCAGCGCCTGCAGCGCCAGGATATAGCTATGAGGTCCGAAACCGCAGATCATGCCCTTTGCAGCGGCGGAGATCATCGATTTGTGGCGAAACTCTTCGCGCGCATGGATGTTGGAGATATGAACCTCCACCACCGGAATTGAAATGGCACGGATCGCGTCATGCAAGGCGATCGACGTATGGCCATAGGCGCCGGGGTTGATCGCGACGCCAACGGCCGTGTCCCCGGCTTCGTGCAGCCAATCGACCAGCACGCCTTCGTGATTGCTCTGGCGGAAATCGACGACGAAGCCGAGGCTTTCGCCCATGGACTTGCAGTCGGATTCGATATCCTTGAGAGTCTTGCCGCCATAAATGCCCGGCTCACGTTTGCCGAGGGCATTAAGATTGGGTCCGTTCAGGACGAAAATGGTTTGCGCCATCAGAGGTTCCGTCAAAGTGCAGCGCAACCTATAGACTCCCCGGGGCCTGTAGGAAAGCCCCCGGGCATAGGTTGCGCTTGTCTAGATGTGGAAACGCCCTGATTTTGGCGATTTAATGAGCAGCAGGTTTAGCAGGTGGTTTTACCACAACTGCGGACATTGGCGATTTTCTGCTGGATGGCGTCGAGGCCGATGGCGCCTGAAATCGTCTCATCGCCGATGACGTAGGCCGGCGTACCGGTCACGTTGAGGTCGGTCGCGAGCTGGTAGGTGGCCTTGACCGAATCGGTATTGGGGCTCTTAGCCATCTCCGCCCGGATCGCCGCTTCGCTGACGCCGAGCGAAGTCGCGACTTCGATGGCGCTGTCTTCCGACGCACGACCGTCACTGCCCAAAAGCGTGTGGTGGAATTCGGCGTATTTCTCAGGCGCGAGCTTGCGGAAAGCGTCGGAAACCCTTGATGCGGCAACGGAATCCGGTCCAAGGATCGGGAATTCCTTCAGCACGAAACGCACGTTCGGGTCCTGCTTCAGCAGTGCGTCCATGTCGGGCAGCGCATGGCGGCAATAGGTGCAGTTATAGTCGAAGAATTCGACCACCGTGATGTTGCCCTTCGGGTTGCCGATGGTGACGTCATCCTTGGAGTTGAAGATGGCGTCCTTGTTCTGGGCGACCGCCTTTGCCGACTGAGCCAGGCGCTCTTCATCCTGCTTCTTTTCCAGAGCGGTCTGAACGTCGAGCAGCACTTCCGGATGCGCGATGAGGTATTCCTTGATGAAATCGCCCATTTCCTTTTTCTGCTGGTCATCCAGCGCGGATGCGGGCTGGACCAGGGCGAGCGACGCGGCAAGCGCGATCGCGGAGGCCGTCAGCAGGGTTTTGGAAAAAAAGGTCATTGGGTCCTCGTTCAATGGCGCTAAGACTCGTCGTCTTGTTCGGGATATCACCGCCGGGTTAAGATCCGCAAACGTTTGAAAGCAGATTACGGCGCATGCGTATTTCCAGAAACAGGAAATTTCACGGCAAAGCCGCAATCGCGGGATTGTGAACGGCCAGATATTGCGGCAATGGTCGGGCGCCGACCCCCATCCAAGAAAGAAATGACCTTGATTTCCCTCTCCAAACGCAGCGACGTCGAACCATTCCACGCCATGGATGTGCTGGCGGAGGCGACGCGGCGGCGTCAGGCGGGGCATGCGGTCATTTCCATGGCGGTCGGCCAGCCGTCGCATCCTGCACCCCAGGCAGCCCTCGAGGCCGCACGTGGTGCCCTCGGCCATGGCCGCATCGGTTATACCGACGCGCTCGGCACGCTTGCGCTGAAACAGGCGCTCGCCGGCCACTATCAGGCTCGACACGGCTTGACGATCGACCCGATGCGCATAGCCATCACGACCGGTTCTTCCGCCGGCTTTAATCTTGCGTTCCTGACCCTGTTCGACGCCGGCGATTGCGTGGCGATCGCCCGGCCGGGCTATCCCGCCTATCGCAACATTCTTGCCGCTCTCGGCCTCGAGGTGGTGGAAGTGCCGGTGGCGGCAGAGACGCATTTCACGCTGACGCCCGAAAGCCTGGAAGCCGCCCAAGTGGCAAGTGGCAAGCGCCTGAAAGGCGTGCTGCTGGCAAGCCCCGCCAATCCGACGGGCACTGTGACCGGCCGGGCAGCCTTGAAGGCGCTTGCGGATTATTGTGCCGACCGTTCGATCGCCTTCATTTCCGACGAAATCTATCACGGCCTGACCTTCGTCGGCGAGGAAACGAGTGCGCTGGAACTGACCGACGACGCGATCATCATCAATTCCTTCTCGAAATATTATTGCATGACCGGCTGGCGGATCGGCTGGATGGTTCTGCCGGAGCGGCTGGTGCGCCCCATCGAACGCGTCGCCCAAAGCCTCTATATCTCTGCGCCGGAACTCTCCCAGATCGCTGCCGCAGCGGCGTTGGGGGCAGGGGCGGAACTGGATATCTATCGCGAGAGCTACCGCCACAACCGCGATTTCCTGATGCGCCGCCTGCCGGAAATCGGCCTTGCGATCGCCTCGCCGATGGACGGTGCCTTCTACGCCTATGTCGACGTCAGCCGTTTCACCAACGACAGCATGGCCTTTGCCCGCAAGATGCTCGCCGAGATCAACGTCGCTGCCACGCCCGGCCTCGACTTCGACCCGATCGAAGGCCACCGCACCATGCGCATCTCCTACGCCGGCTCGAACGCCGAAATCGAGGAAGCCGTCGAACGCATGGCCGCCTGGCTGAAATAGAATCTCGTTTCAGATGGTTGCGGCCGCTTTCGCAAGTATTTCGGCAACGACTTGAATCGATTTGTGAGGCGGAGAGCTTAGCAGCCGTCCAATGCTTTTATCTGCGCAATGAGCGTTTTGCCGTATTCATAGGTAGTCGTTATCTGAGCTCTACCCCGGCAAACTCTCATGGCCGAGGTCACATAATTGTAGGTGACGCCAACGAGGTTCTGCGATTCCAACTTTGTGCTGTCCAGGCGCAAAGGAGAGGACATAGCCCCGAAAAAGGATCGAATGGCTTGCTCGTTAAAAGGGCCCTTACCTCGTTTCTCCGGAACGACCAGTGCGCTTGCCTTTTCTCCGTCGGCTTCCGAAAGTGCTGAATAAAACATCGTGACTACACGCAAGGGTTCGTAAGGCTCGTTTGAAACGGGTGGTGCGGATGACGAAGTTTCAGGGAAATTGATTGGCTGAAAGCCTATACCAACCTGCAAGGCTTTCTGGCCATTAAGCCATTCCATGCCTTGTGGAGGCGCCGACGTGACATACACAACTGCCTGCTCAGAAAGCCCCAACTGGTTCAGATAGGCACCCACCAAGGCATTGCCGACGCCGCTTTCGCTGGCTTTGCCGTCTACCAGCCGATACGAGGCATGAAAGCCTACTCGCGATTTTTCGCTAAAAAATCGCGGTGATCCGGCGAGCCATGTGAGCGCGCACGCTGAGGCACAAAGGTTGTCGGGAAGGACAGCGGTTGCAAATCCTCTTAAACGGATTGCCTTTCCAATATCCAGGCCTGTTTCCAATGAGCCGCCTTCGCTGTTCAGGACAACAATAGCCGTTTCGGAGGTCGCCGCTATCTTTCGAAAAGTCGCCTCATCTCCAGGGTTGAGAACTCCAGAGACGATAATGAAATCACTGCTACTATCAGTCGTGCGGCTGATTTCGGCAGCATGCACTAGCGATGAAATGGAGGCCGCGCCCAAAATCAATGCAAGCCGTTTCCACATCAAATAACATCTCTTTGTTGTGCGGATTGCCCCATTTGAGCACGTTAAAATAGTTTACCACAAGACTTTTAAAGACATTTTGCGATCTTCGCGTCGTCGAGTTGCGGCATCATTTGAGCGATGGCGTTGCCGATGATGTCGAGTGTTGATCGACTGCTCCGCCCCGTTGCCTGAAAACAAAAAATCCGGCCGTGTCGCCACGGCCGGATTTTGATTATTTCGCTTCGAATGGCCAGGCTCAGAAGAACCCGCGGCGCTGCCACCAACCAGCCTTCTTCGGCTTGGTCGGCTCGCCGTCGCCATCGCCGCCCTCGTTGGCGCGGGTGGATCTGACCACCGGCTCGGAGGAGGAGACGTTCGATTCGCGGTTGGCGCGAGCCGGCTTTGCGACTGCTTCGGCTTCGCTCGCCTCAGGCTCGGCAGCTGCGGTCGGCTCGGCGACGGCATCGAGCGCACCGGCGATTTCCGCGACAACCTCACCTTCGGCATCGGCAGCAGCCGGTGCTTCGTCG
>JAGWJK010000541.1 GCA_028865845.1 Rhizobiaceae bacterium | reverse complement strand
GGCGAACGCTTTGGCCGCGCCGTTGCCCGAGCCCACGAGCGCGTCAGCGTTCGCGTTCTTGCCGATGTACGAGCTTGGACACTGCGTCGTTGGGTTGCCGTCGACCCCGATCGCGGTGAACAACACGGGCACGCGCTTACCCTTGGGGGACTCCTCGGCAAACTGCGCGAGCACCGCGCGCGCCTGATCGATGAACGAGGCTTCGTCCGGCAGCGGCGTAGACCAGGTCTCCATCAGCACGCCGTCAGACGTAAGCTGGATCGTCTTCGTCGGGTTGTCGCCCGTCTGCTCGAGGACGCGTGGTGCCCACTGTTCGAGCGCCATTAGGTGAGCAACCCAGCAACGCCCGCTTGGGCGATGAGACCGCTGTTCGGGGTCGTCCCGCGAGTCAAGATCGCGAGCTGCTTCGGATTGGCGTCAGGCGAAAAGAACCCCACCCAATCCGTTTTGGGGTTCGCCGCGTTCGCGACCAGCAGCGTCTCGCCGAGTGCCGCCGGATCGCGCCACTTCCAGACGTTCAGCGCGAGCGTCGTCGGGTTCGACTTCGGCAGCACGACGAAGGTCGCGCCGCTTGGTGGGTTCCAACCCTCGGGCAAGTTGCTTTGCGCCGGCGAGGCGCTCGACTTCTTGCTGAACACGAGGAAGCCGACGCCTGCAGCGGCAGCAGCCAAAAACAAAACAGCTTTCGAGGCCATGATCACTTTCTCCGGAGGTTGAGCAGGATCAGCACGAGAGCCGCGCCGCCTGCAAGCCAGGCAATCGTCGAGCCGGTGTCAGCGACCTTTTCGATCAGGTCGCCGAGGTTATCAAAGCCATCTTGCGGCTTGTCCGGGCGCTGCACGGTGTCAGCGAGCGACTTGATATCGGCGCCGGCGAGGTTTGGGAAACCGAACAGCGTTGCCGGCCAGGGTACCGCGTTGGGCTCTTTGACCACGAACACGAAAAACGAGCCGCGGGGATGATCGCTCGTCTCGTCGATATTCTCGGTGATCGTGACATCGACGAAGCCCGCCATGGACTGCGTCTTCAAGTAGGTCGCCAGCGTCAGCTCGTTCTCACCGAAGCCCGTGATCCAGTAGCGCGCGCGCGGCAGTGGTGACTTGCGTTCGATCGCCATCAGCTTCCCCTCTTTCGCGCGAACACCACGCCGAACACAGCGGCCGCAACGAAGGCGAGCGGCCACAGCGACGCCTCTTGCGCGCGCAGCGGCGTTGCCGCAGCGGGCACCGCGGTATTACCCGAGCTCGCAACGGGCGTCGATGCTTGCGCCGGCGCCGGCGCTGCGTCGTACACCGCGTCCAGCAACAAGTTGTCGTCATGCGGCCACGCGATCGAACCTTTGCCGCCGGGCATCTCAAAGGCGATCGTGCGCTTCAGAACGCCGCTGCCCGCGACGCCGAGCAGGGGCTCGCCCGCGAGCTCGGGTATTACCGCGCGCGTCGCCACGCGCTCACCAGCGGCCACGCTCGAGGTCAACGCGAGCGGCAAGTCCGGAACGCCCACCGCATCGCGCACGAAGGTGGCGAGCTGATCGTTCGGCGTGCCCGGCGTCGGATCGATCGGCGCCGTGGCTTGGAGCACGTCCCAGACGTTCCAGCCGTCGAGGATGGGCACGTCTGCAGGCAGCGCGGGATCAGGCATAGCGTTTCCCCTTGTGCGATTCGAGGAGCAGCCAGTCGAGCTCGATGTCACTCGCGTTCTCGCTGCCGAGCACGTGCGCGAAGTGCTGCGGCCACGGCAGCACTGTTGTGCCGCCATGCCATTCGAATGTGACGGAAAGAAACCACGGCTGGATCGCGCGCACGCGTCTCAGGAGCGCGCTGCCGTCGCTCTTTCCGTCGATCTCGAGGCCCACAGGCAGGGGCGGCCGCTCGCGGTGGGGCTGAACGATGATCGGTCGCGCAGCACCGATCACGAACCGGCCGCCCGTGGCGGTGGCGTGAAGCAACTGGAACACGCCCCGCAGCCCCGCCGGGCTCGCTTGGTTCAACACGCGATTCAGGAACGCTCCGAGGCTACTCACGGCCTCGGCGGCTTCGGCCTGATCGCGGTCGGTGCGCTGCACGAGCCACGAATTCGGGCCCGGTAATACACGCACGTTGTGATCGTGCGGGTTCACTTGGGAGGCTCCGCCGGCGGCGGCCCTGCCATGGCCGCGCGCGCCCAGAGAGCAACGACGCCCGAGAGCAAGATCCCCGCGATGATCCATTGGTCGCTGCGCTTTTTCATCGGTGTGTCACCTGTCGAGTCAACTCGCGGACCCACGGCGAGGTCACTTCGTAGATCGTAAAGAGCGCGGTCATCAATGCCGCCATGCGGTTCGAGGCCTGCTTCGCGGAACTGTCAATCGTCGCCGGCGCCGCGCGCTGGCTCTGGCGCACTTCCCGCGCAAGCACGTCGAAGTCGGTGCGAAGCCCGTTGAGCGCCGCGGTGTTGTCCGCAGTCTGACGCATCACCTTGCCGAGTACCGAGTCCTCGTCTTCGGTGTGCGCAGCTTCTACTTTCTGCTGCATCGACGGCCGCAACAGATCGGGCCGGGTCTTTTCCTCCCACGAGTTGGATTGGCGCGTCATGACTTAGCGCCTCCTGATCCGGAGGGTGCCCCAGAAGATGAAGCCAGCGACGGCCGCGGATGCGAGTACGCCAACTGGAAAGGCGGTTGCTCCTCCGTTTTTTTTTTGAGCATGCCGACGCGGGCGAAGTTCAGCAAACGCGGCTCGCCGAGTTCATTCAGAATTCGCGCGTACGTGTCGGCGAGTCGCTGTCCGTACACCGCCGGCGCGGCTTCGAAATAGCCGTTGGCGTATTGCAGCGCGACGGCTTTCGTGCCGCTGTTTTCAGTCGCAGCCGCGAGCACGTTCGGACGCATCAACTGCTTCCAGAAGTCGCGGTAGCCCTCCTCTTCGTTCGGGTACGTGCGGAACTTCGACTGAAATTTTTCGCCGTTCGCGTGTGTGTCGCCGCTCGTGAAGAACGACTGATCGGGCGCGTACTTGATGATCGCGCCCATGTTGTTGGAGCCCTTGCCAGCAGGCACACCCGGCCAATTACCGTTATCGGTCTCGAGCGTCGAGACGCTGATCGCGTAATGCACCGCGGCCCGATCGGCACCCTTTTCGGTCCCGATCTTCAGTGCGAGCTGGAAGGCGTCAGAGAGGTTCATGGTTTTTGCGCGCGTCCGATGATGATGCCCAACCACAGTCCCAGCGCACAGCCAAAGGTCACAGCTAATGTGCAAGCGTACGGATAGAGATGAAACAGTGCACACAGCGAGCCCGGCATGCAGCCCTCTGGGAGGTGCTGCAATTGAGCGGCGCGCGCCAAGCACAGGTGATCGATCTCGGCGTTCATTTCAGTTCGAAGGTCTGTCCCAATTGCAGCGTTGTGAACTCGTGGGCGCCCACGCTGATGTCGACCAGCTTACCCACCGAGTCGCAGAGCCCGAACAAGCGAACGCCGATGGTGAATTCTCGGTAAGGCTCTTGGCCCTCGCGAAACACTTCGAATGTTCGTTTCTGCTCGACGATAGCTCTCATGCGTTCGCTCCCACTTGCTCGAGTAGTGGCTTAATCGAGAAGAAGGCCGTCACGCTCGACTTAGGCACGGTCGATACGCTCACCTTGCCGCCGGCGCCGTTGCCGTTGATGAGTTGCACCGCGCCCTCCGACACGAATTCGATCACGGCTTCGTGTTGGTTCTTGTCGAAATAGGCGATGTCGCCCGGTTGCGGGTTCGTGGTCTGCGGCAGCGGATGCGGGCCAACGAGAATGAAGCCGCGCCCGATCACCCACTTGCGATCGAGAGCCAGCCCCGCTTGATGCAGCGCCCAGAGCGCGAACGCACCACACCAGTCCGCTTTGCCGACGTTCACGCCGGGCAGCACGTCATCCCAATACCGCTTGGGATCTCCGTTGCCGACCTGCGAGAGCGCCGCGAACACCACTTGCGAGCGGCGGCTCGCGTTGCCACCTGGCGCCGGCGCCGGCGGGTTGATCGGAGTCGTCGGCGGTACTGATTCGGGGCTCTTCTTCGTTGTCATGGCGATCGCGATCAGTCCTAGGGGTGGCAGGGTCCAGAGCAGCCAGCTGCGGAGGCGCATGACCCGATCAGGGTCCGTAGTCGCGGCCGACCACGTGCGCGTAAGCGGTGAAGCCGTCCCAGGTCACTTCGATCTCGTCGACGGCGCCCGGAGTCGTGGACAGCGAAAGACCGGCGCCGGCGGGTGTCTTGGTGCTGAGGAAGAGCATGCCGCCGTCGTATGGGGCACCGGGGCCCTGTGTCACGAACAGCGAGAGCTTCGGCACTGACTCACCAGCCGGCAAACCC
>JAGWJK010000540.1 GCA_028865845.1 Rhizobiaceae bacterium | reverse complement strand
GGTGCTGAACATCGGGCAAAGCTACATCGAGCGCTATTACAGCCGCGGCGATCGCATTCGCGGGGCGGCCAAGCCCATCAAGGAGGCTGTACCGGTCGCTGCAACTGCGCAGCTTGCAACGCAGGAGGCAGGCGAATGAACACGATCGTCACTATGCCGCCGCTTGTCCAGGCGCGCAACGTTCACAAGTCCTTCGATCATCTCGAAGTCTTGAAGGGGATCGACCTGGATGTCGCTCCGGGCGAAGTCGTGGTCATCCTTGGCCCATCGGGCTCGGGCAAATCCACCTTCCTGCGCTGCATCAACCATCTCGAATCCATCAACCGCGGCTCGATCGAGGTGGATGGAGAGCAGATCGGCTATCGACTCGACAAGGGCCGGCTCGTCCAGCTTTCCAATCATGCGATCGCCCTTCAGCGGCGCAAGATCGGCATGGTGTTCCAGCAGTTCAATCTCTACCCACATATGACCGCCCTGCAGAACATCATCGAGGCGCCCGTCGGCATTCACGGCGAAAGTCGCATGGCGGCAATCGACAATGCCCGATTGCTACTCGAGCGCGTGGGACTGTCGGCCAAGGCCGACAGCTATCCGCGCCAGTTGTCCGGCGGCCAGCAACAGCGTGTCGCCATCGCCCGGGCGCTGGCGATCAAGCCGAAGCTGATGCTGTTCGACGAGCCGACCTCGGCGCTCGATCCCGAACTCGTCGGCGAAGTACTCGCCACCATGCGCGACCTTGCCACGCAGGGCCTGACGATGATCGTGGTTACCCATGAAATCGGATTTGCCCGCGAGGCTGCCGACCGTGTCGTCTTTATGGACGGCGGCAAGGTGGTCGAGCAGGGCAAGCCGGAAGAGGTGATCGGTAATCCCCAGCATCCCCGCACCCGAAGCTTCCTGTCGCGTTTCATCTAACGCGGCAGTCTTCTTTCCCGATCGAGACGCCGGCATCTTGCGCGCCGGCGCGCATCGCACAGCTGAACCGTTGGAAAAGCAATGACCCTCGACAATGACTTCGCCCGCCTTGCGGATTTCGAACCGATGAAGGCCGAACTGACCGGCATCCGGCAGCATCTCCATGCCAATCCCGAACTCTCCTTCGAGGAGGCGGAAACCGCCCGCTTCGTCGCCGAGAAGCTGGAGGCCTGGGGCTACGAGGTGACTCGCAATGTCGGCGGCCATGGTGTCGTCGCGCGGCTGACGGTCGGCCCCGGCACGAAAAGCATCGCCATTCGTGCCGATATGGATGCTCTACCGATCACCGAGCAGACGGGCCGGCCCTATGCCAGCAAGATCACCGGAAAGATGCACGCCTGCGGCCATGACGGCCACACGACGATGCTTCTCGGCGCCGCGCAATATCTTGCCCGCACGCGCCGGTTCAGCGGCACGGTCAACCTCATCTTCCAGCCGGCCGAAGAGGCAGGTGAATTGAGCGGCGCCCAGGCGATGATCAAAGACGGCCTGTTCGAGCGCTTCCCCTTCGATGTCATCTTCGGGCTGCACAATCATCCCGGCGCGCCCGAAGGCACCTTGCTGCTGCGGTCCGGGCCGTTGATGGCCGCGGCCGATACCGTGGAGATCACCATCACCGGCAAGGGTGGTCACGCCTCCCGGCCGCATCTGACCATCGATCCCGTCGTCGTTGCCTGCAATCTGGTCGTCAGCCTGCAATCGGTCGTCTCTCGCAGCATCGATCCGACGCAGACCGCTGTCGTCACCGTCGGCGCCATTCATGCCGGCGAAGCTGCGAACGTCATTCCCGAGAGCGCGAAGATGCTGCTCAGCGTCCGATCTTTCGATCCGAAGGTACGGTCGCTGTTGCAGGAGCGCATCCGCAAGCTGTCGGCATCCGTGGCCGAAGGTTACGGCGCCAGCATCAAGATCGATTACGGACACGGCCATCCTGTGGTGGTCAATTCCGAAAAGGAAACCGAATTCGCGCGCATGGTCGCCGAGGAGTTGGTGGGGGCGGACAAGGTTTCCATCTGCGGTCTCATTCCTGGAAGCGAGGACTTCTCGCATTTCCTCGAGCATAAGCCCGGAAGTTTCCTGCGCCTTGGCAACGGCCTCGATTCGGCGATCCTCCACAGCGCGAAATATGATTTCGCTGACGAAAGCCTGACCGTCGGTGCCGCCATGTGGGCGCGTCTGACGGAACGCTATCTGGCATAGTGGTGGTCGGCATTTCGCCCGGCACGGAAAATCGGATATGGCTCCCGCGGCGGTGATAATCGCTTGCTCGATATCGCGATGATGAAGATCATCGCGATATTGAACACAGGTGGCGCATACGTCGCCTCGATGGGAGTGAAACCGATTATGACGATCTTCTGTTGCCGCACGTGCGGCACGTCTTTTCCGCCAGGCGAAACGCCGCCCGCGACATGTCCGATCTGCGAAGATGAGCGGCAATACGTACCGGCTGCCGGTCAATCCTGGATTTCGACGGATGACCTCGCCCGGGCGCACCGCAACGCCTGGCAACATCACGAGAAAGGCGTGTTCGGCATCCAGACAATGCCCGCCTTTGCAATCAATCAGCGGGCCTTTCTGCTGCAGACGCCGTCCGGCAACATTCTCTGGGACTGCATCGGCCTATTGGACGCCGCGACGGAGGCGATCATTCACGGTCTTGGCGGGGTAAGCGCGATCGCGATTTCCCATCCGCACTACTATACGACAATGCAGGACTGGGCAGAGGCCTTCGCTGCGCCGATCCACCTTCATTCGGCGGATCGCGAGTGGATCATGCGTCCTTCCCGTTCGATCGAGCTTTGGGATGGCGAGACGTTTTCACTCAATCCGGATATCACCCTCGTGCGCGGTGGCGGCCATTTTCCGGGCGGTACCGTGTTGCATTGGCGCGGCGCCGAGGATGGCAAGGGCGTTTTGTTCGCCGGCGATATCGTGCAGGTGACACCGGGAGCGAACCAGGTCTCGTTCATGTGGAGCTATCCCAACATGCTGCCACTCAGCGTCACCGAAGTCCGCGCCGTCGCCGAACGATTGTCGCGTCATTCGTTCGAGCGGATCTACGGCGCATTTGCCGGCCAGAACGTGCTCCGGAATGGCAGCGATATCGTTGCCCGGTCGGCGGAGCGCTATATCGAACGGCTTGTCGTCGGTAGGTAATCGACTAGGTTCGGCGACCGATGCTGAGGTATCGCGGCTGGCGTCGCTGCCGCAGCGATTCGCATTCTGCGGCGGCGGCGCTATCCCAGCGGCGTTCTCAAAATGTCGGCGATATGGTCGAGCACAACCCGCGTCTTCGGCGGCATTCGTCGTCCGAGCGGAATAAGCGCATGCACAGGTGGGCCGTCGACGTCCAGTTCCGGCAGCACCTTCATCAGCTCGCCCGACACCACGTGCGGATGGGCCACGCGGTCGAAGATCTGGCCGATACCAAGGCCGTTCTTGGCTGAATCGAGCATCGAACGCCCATCCCCGACGACGATCGCGGCATTCGGAGAAATCTCCGATGTGTGCGGGCCTTCGAAGACGGTCCACGGCCGAAGCCGGCCGGACCCCGCGCGAAAGATGATCGCCTCTTGAACGAGAAGGTCGCGAATGGAGGTGATCGGCTCCCGTGCCGCGAGATAGGCGGGAGAGGCATAGAGGCCGAGCCGCAGATCGCAGAGCTTGCGCACGGTGATCTCCCCTTCCGACGGCAGGGAGCCGATGCGCACCACGATATCCCATCCCTCGCCCACAGCATCGGACTGGCGGTCGGTGAGCGATAGCTCAATCGTCACCAGCGGATATTTTCGGCGGATGTCCGGTAGCGTCGGAATGAGCAACCCGCCGAAGCCCACGGGAGCGTCGATGCGAACCCTGCCCGCAGGCTGCTCCCGCCGCGCTGCAAGCGCGATCTCAGCCTCCCCCAGCCCTTCGAGCGCGGCGCGGGCTGCCTCGAGATAGGTCTCACCATCTTCGGTCAACCGCACCGCTCGAGTCGTGCGCTGAAAGAGCTTGGTTCCGAGCCGCTGCTCCAGCCGCTGCACGGCCTTGCCGACATTCGACTTGCTGGTCTCGAGCTGTTCGGCGGCACGCGTGAAGCTCGCATGCTGGGCAACCGCAACAAAGGTGGCGATGTCATGCACCGGCGGTGAAGTCAGGGCCATTGTCGCTCCTTGCTCTACAAGCTTGGTTAGCACGGTGCACCGAGCGCTGAAAAGAACCAGACGTCGCAATTTACCGGCGCCAATCGGCCATTTTTGTCTCCGCAGAAGATACAGATCATCGCTTTTTCCGGTGTTTATCGCTTGAGGTCGAATGAGCAAATTGTCGTGCAGCGCGGTCCTTAGAACCGCGAGACCCTTCAAC
>JAGWJK010000539.1 GCA_028865845.1 Rhizobiaceae bacterium | reverse complement strand
CAAGTACCTGCGCCAGAGCTGCGACGGAGCCTGGGACGACCAGACGCCCGTCGTCGGAACTGATGGTGATCGTGTCGCCGCCCTGCATTGCCCAGAGGCGGGCAATGACGTCCGCGCGGGTTTTTTCGAGCGGATCGAACAGGGCACTCGGGCGCGTCCGGCCAACCTTTTCGGCCGCTTTGACGATCGGCTCGTAGCCGGTGCAGCGACAGAGGTTGCCCTGGAGCGATTTCTCGATCTGCTTGCGACTGGGGTTTTCTGTCGTCATCCACAAGCCGTAGAGCGACATGACGAAGCCTGGCGTACAGAAGCCGCATTGCGAACCGTGGCAATCGACCATGGCCTGCTGTACCGGATGCAGGACACCGTCCTTGGCGGCAAGATGCTCGATGGTGACGACATGGGTTGCATGCAGCGAGCCCACGAAGCGAATGCAGGCATTGACCGATTCGTAATGCAGGCCACCGTCGATCAGCCGGCCGACGAGAACCGTGCATGCGCCGCAGTCGCCCTCCGCGCATCCCTCTTTCGTGCCTGTCAGGTGCCGCTTGAGACGCAGGAAATCGAGGAGCGTCTCGGTCGGGCGCAGATTGGAAAGAGAGATATCCTCGCCATTGAGGATAAAGCGGATGCTGTGGTTCATATGGTTCCCGATTTTTATCAGTCGTCCTGGCGGGCCGGTCCCGGCGCTATTTGACGCTCGAAACCGGCTCGAACCATCTATGGTTATTCCGCAGTCCAGCCACCGTCAATCGACACGTGCGTGCCGGTGACCTGACGGGCATCGTCGCTGGCGAGATAGATCGACAGCGAGGCGATCTCTTCGGCCTTTACGAATTCATGCGTCGGCTGCGCCTTGAGGATGACTTCGTTCTTTACCTGCTCCTCGGTCATGCCACGGGCCTTGGCCGTGTCCGGGATCTGCTTTTCGACGAGCGGGGTCAGCACGTAGCCCGGGCATATGGCATTGACCGTGACGCCGAATTCGGCAAGCTCCAGCGCCGCCGTCTTCGTCAGGCCCAATATACCATGTTTTGCCGCGACATAGGCGGATTTGAACGGCGAGGCGACAAGACCATGCGCCGAGGCGATATTGATGATGCGACCGTATTTTTTCGCCTTCATCAACGGAATGGAGGCGCGAATGGTATGGAAGGAGCTCGACAGATTGATGGCGATGATCGCATCCCATTTGTCGATCGGGAAATCCTCGATCTTCTCCACATGCTGGATGCCGGCGTTATTAACGAGAACGTCGACGCTGCCGAAGGTCGAATTGGCAACGGCGATCATGTCGGCGATTTCGGCGGGCTTGGTCATGTCTGCGGGATGATAGATCACCTTGCCGCCGCCCGAGGCTTCGAGCGTGTTCCTGATGGCATCGATTTCTTCCGGCTTGCCGAAGCCGTTCAGCACGATGTTTTCACCCTTGGCGGCGAAGGCGGTCGCAATGGCGAGGCCGATACCGCTTGTCGAACCGGTGACGACGACTGTTCTTGCCATGATCTTCTCCTTGGACGGCGCAGCTCTTGTTGCAGCGCAATAGCGGCCTGAGGTTAGTCCCAAACCGACAGATATGGCAATCGCACCGCTGCAAGACTCTTTTGCGACGCCCCGGCATCCAAGGCTGCGAAAAAGAATAGCGATCTTCGGCAGGAAATTTCGTTTTGCTTTCTTTTCACATTCGTTTTGCTGCCGTATTTAGGTATTCGAGGACAGGAACAGTCGGGAGGAATGCATGAGCGGATATGTCTTGGCGATCGACCAGGGAACGACGTCGACGCGGGCCATCGTCTTTGACGGCAACATGAAAATTGCCGGCGTCGATCAGACGGAATTCGCACAGCACTATCCGAAGCCTGGCTGGGTCGAGCATGATCCGGAAGAGATCTGGGCGTCCGTCGTGTCGACCGTGAGGAAGGCGATCAAGGCTGCCGGAATTACGGCCAAGGATATCGCAGCCCTCGGCATCACCAACCAGCGCGAGACCGTCGTCGTCTGGGATCGCGAGACCGGCAAGCCGATCCACAACGCCATCGTCTGGCAAGATCGACGCACGGCGAGCTATTGCGAAAAGCTGAAGCGCCAGGACCTGGAGAAGCTTTTCACCCGCCACACCGGCCTGCTGCTCGATCCCTATTTTTCCGGCACCAAGCTTTCGTGGGTGCTCGCCAATGTGAAGGGCGCGCGCACCCGGGCAGCCAAGGGAGAGCTCTGCTTCGGAACCATCGACACCTATCTGATATGGCGGCTCACCGGCGGCAAGAGCTTTGCGACCGACGCGACCAATGCCTCGCGCACGCTGATGTACAATATCGGGCGCAACGAATGGGACGAGGAGCTGCTCGATATCCTGCGCGTGCCAGCGGCGATGCTGCCGGAAGTGAAGGACTGCGCCGCCGATTTCGGCGTGACCGAGGCATCGCTTTTCGGCGCGGCGATCCCGATCCTCGGCGTTGCCGGCGACCAGCAGGCGGCAACCATCGGGCAGGCGTGCTTCGAACGCGGCATGATGAAATCCACCTATGGCACCGGCTGCTTTGCGCTGCTCAATACCGGCGCGGACATGGTGCGCTCGAAGAACCGGCTTCTCACCACGATTGCCTATCGCCTTGACGGCGAGACCACCTACGCACTGGAAGGCTCGATATTCATTGCGGGGGCGGCGGTGCAATGGCTGCGCGATGGGCTGAAGGCGATCAAACACGCCGCCGAATCCGACGGTTTCGCGCAAAAGGCGGATCCGCAGCAGGAAGTTTATCTGGTGCCGGCCTTTACCGGTCTCGGCGCGCCGCATTGGGATCCGGATGCCCGCGGCGCCATCTACGGGCTCACGCGAAATACCGGGCCGGCCGAGATCGTTCGGGCGGCGCTCGAAGCCGTCTGTTATCAGTCACGCGATCTGCTGGATGCCATGCACAAGGACTGGCGGGGCGGTAACGGGCAGGAAACAGTGCTGCGCGTCGATGGCGGCATGGTCGCCTCCGACTGGACGATGCAGCGTCTGGCCGACCTTCTCGATGCTCCGGTCGACCGTCCGACGATCCTCGAGACCACGGCGCTCGGTGCCGCCTGGCTCGCCGGCAGCCGCGCCGGCGTCTGGCCGGATCGCAAGGGGTTCGCCAAA
Organism: Rhizobiaceae bacterium; assembly: GCA_028865845.1. Lineage (GTDB taxonomy): Bacteria > Pseudomonadota > Alphaproteobacteria > Rhizobiales > Rhizobiaceae > Rhizobium. Next base: position 1,206 of record JAGWJK010000539.1, on the reverse strand, counting down.
GCCTGGGCCGTGGACCGGCGCTTCGAGCCCGACATGGACGACAAGACGCGGACCGCCAAGCTCAAAGGATGGCGCGATGCAGTACGGCGGACGTTGAGCGCGGGATAGGCGACAGGTTCCCCATCTCACGCAGGTTAGATCTCACTGTTTCAACTTACGTTAGATTCTGTAAGATTTATTTATTTTCCTAATTTAGCGCGAAGCAGCGATAGTAGGCCCGCGAACGGTTTGGGGGTCTGTACGCTTCTTCCTTCTTTTCGCGATGATTTGACGACGTCGGGTGCGAATACCCTCCCGTTTTTCAAGGCAGCGGATGGCGAGCAATTTCAGGGACATCAAGAGACATCTCTATCGGCGGCTGAAATATTGGCTGTGCCGGCCGGAGCCGCCGAAGCTTGAGCGCCCGTTTTCCGGGCCTGTTCTCGTTGTCGGATCGGCGCCGACGTCCAAAAAGCCGGATGATTTCGACAGCAGTTTCCGCGTCATCACCATCAATGGCTCGCAGGCGGTGACCAGGGCATGGGGCATAGACGTGCCCGACGTGACGCTTGTGCAGTTCAACCAGATCGAGGGAACCAACACCAACGCTGTCGAGGTTCGCCGCGTCCTGACCGGTCAGCGGACGAAGATGCTCTATATTCTGCTGTGGCGCGAAGGTCGCGAACGGCTGGAGAAGGGGCTCAAGGCGTTCGACTATCGCTATGATAAGCTTGAGATTATCGATCGCTATCGGCGCATGGCGCTTCTTGATCGCGTCGCCCATGTCAAATGCAGCGAGCTCGGTGCTGACGACAAGTGTTCCAACGGCATCAACGCCGTGCTCTTCGCGCTACACAACGGCGCGACCTCGGTGATCATCACCGGCATCAATCCGGATTCCACAGGCCATGTCTACAATAAGGAGAATCTCTCCCGGCTGCATACGAGCCGCGACAGGGCGATATTGTTGACGCTGATGGAACGCGGGTACCCGGTCTATACGACGGACGTAGCTGTATCGCAGTCGCTTGGACTGCCGCTGTGGAAAGGCAAGGCTTCGGTCCCGCAGGCTCAACCGGCCGCAGTCCCGCCCAGTCCGAAGGGCGTGCAGAGGCTGAAGACGCTATTGCGCCCTTCGAGCATCTAACCAAATATCTCCCGATCGCTGCCGGTCGCATTGCCCGACATGGAACATGCTAGTCTGCGTCTTTGACGGCGCATGGTCGT
>JAGWJK010000538.1 GCA_028865845.1 Rhizobiaceae bacterium | reverse complement strand
TGACGACCTGCTGCTGGTCTTCGTCCACACGCTTTGGACCGGCCTTGGCGGGGAGGGCCATGTGGAGACCGAGTGGCTGCAAGAGACGCTAAGGCAGCATAGTGACGCTAGGTACAAGATCGTCCTCGGCCATCATCCGGTGTTTCCGATCAACGGATTTTCAGGCGCATATCAGCGCGAGATCGGCCGCGAATATGCCGGCAGCTTCTGGGATATTCTGGTCGAGGCCGGTGTGCTTGCCTATGCCTGCAGCCATATCCTTGCCTTCGACGTGCAGGTTCATCGCGGCGTCCTGCAGCTCTGCACCGCCGGCGCCGGGACTGCCCATCGGATGCCGGAAGGTGTCGAATACTTGCATTGCATCCAGGCAGCGCTTGATGCCGAAGGCTTCCGCTACCAGGTGGTCGATACTGATGGCGTTGTCCGCGAGCGGCTGCAATGGCCACTACCGCCAGCCGATGGAAAAGAGTGGCGACAGCTGTCGCCGGGCACGCAGGCCGCCGCTTTCGAAGGTGCGACGGGTGCGGATCAGATTGTCGAGCTGCGCCTCCGGGGGCATATGCCTGAGATTGCACACCCTCCGGCGCAGACGCTGTTTTCCGCTTTCAATCCGGGCGCCATCGCACCGCTCTGGCTTGGCCTGCGCGGGCCGAACCAGACCCTGACCCTCGTCCTTGGCCGTGATCCCGGCCGCAGCCCGCATTATTGGTTCGGTCCTGATATTGCCGCCGGCCAGCCGTTCGACATTGATGTCGTTCTTCATGCCGATATGGGGCCGGGCGGTGTCCTTTACCGCAGGCATGGGGAGGAACGGTGGACGTCTTTCGACGCAGCATCCGCAACCGGCCTCGATCGTCTGGTCTGGCCGGCGCAATGGAGCGTCGGCCATGGCCAGTCCGGCATTGCGGACCGGCCGTTCATGGGCGAGGGTCTGCTGGTCGGCATCGCCTCGGCGAATTGATCACCAGGGTTCGGAACCGTTGGAGCTGAAGAAACCGCCGGTCGGGCCGTCGGCGGGCAAAAGCGCCATCTGCACTTCGACAAGCGCGCCTTCCTCCACCGTCTGATGGCCGGCATGGCCGTTGAGGTCGGTTGCGGTGTAGCCGGGATTGGTGGCGTTGACCTTGATCGGCGTATCCCGCAATTCATAGGCAAGCTGCACGGTCAGCATGTTCAATGCGACCTTCGAGCCATTATAGCCCATCAGCTTTACCGGCGCGAAGCTCCACTCCGGATCGGCGTTGAATGCCATCGAACCGAGCCCGCTGGAGACATTGACGATGCGTCCGGCATCGGACTTCTTGACCAGCGGCAACATTGCCTGGGTGACTGCCAGCACGCCGAAGAAATTCGTCTCGAAGATGCGCCGCACGCTGTCGACCGAGGCAACGCCGGGCGAGCCGTCCTGCTGATCGGCGATCCCGGCATTGTTGATCAGCACGTCGAGGCAACCGAATTGCTCCTCGATCTGGCTTGCCGCGGCGGTGATCGTTTCCGGCTTGGTGACGTCGAGCTCGATCGCGATGACGTTCGATCCCTCGTCCCTCAGCGTTGCCGCCGCTGCTTCACCCAACTCCTTGTTGCGGGCAGCAAGCAGCACGGTCATGCCGACCTTGCCGAGCTGACGTGCCGTCTCCAGCCCGATTCCCTTGTTACCGCCCGTGATGAGTGCGATCCGGCCCTTATGCGTATCATTGCACATGGAATTTCTCCTGTGCCATTCCATGAGCAGAAGTATGTCGCCAAGTGACTTTTGTCAATTAATGACAAAATATAATCATATCTGCGTTTTCAACGGGTTGGCGTCTGTGCACCGTTCATCCCGGATGGGCACTGCCCATCCCGGATCGTCAGTCGATCGATGGCAGCGTCGTAAAGGCCGACGAGACCGGCCTTGCCGTCGTGTGCCAGCCATGCGCGGATGGCCGCGCGGGCAGCAGCGGTCACCGCCCCGGCGATAAGATCCGGCAAGAGGTCGCGGTCGGCGTTGAGGCCCATGCGTTGGGCAAGGCTGCAGCTGAGCTCCGTCACCAGCAGACTTGTGCGGGCGGCCTTGCGCGCCGAGATGGTGGGAGAACCGGAGATCACGCGCTCTATCCGCAGAAAAAACTCGCCGCACGCCTCGTAGTCGACAAGGAATGTCCGCATCGCGCCGGTCGCCGCTGTAAACGGCGTCGCCTCGGACGGCCATTGCGCCAGCTTTTCGGCAATCATCGAAAATTCGTCATCCACCCAGGCGACGACGACATCCTCCTTGGTCGGAAAATAGCGAAAGAAGGTCCGCGACGAGACCTGAACCACTTCGGCGATCTCATCGATCGTGGTCTGCTCGAAACCTTTCTCGGCGATCAGCATCAAGGCGGCTTCCAGCATCTGCTGGCGCGTTCTTTCCTTCTTGGTTTCCCTGAGGCTCATTACTGTTCCAATCGACGATTTTCGCCGGATATAGCAGGATTTTGTCGTCGATGCGAAGGTCACACGTCTCGTCGGTACTCGGCAATGCAGCTACGGAACCAGCCTCAAGGGTACGATAGCCTTCGATGATCCGGTCGAAAACGGCAATATCGCCCGCGTTTTTCATCTCTGCCAAGTCGCCGACGCTTTGCAGCCGCAGGAAGCCGTAGGGCTCAGCCGGATCGTCTATCGAGCGACCGGCGCGGCCAAACCGGCACTGGTCCAAGACCAGAGCCGGTTTCGCAATTTCAGGCCTTCTTGGCGGCCGGATGGTCTTCCGGCTGATGCCATGCCCTGCCGTCGCGACCGATGAGATCGTCGGCGCATGCAGGTCCCATGCTGCCGGGGGCGTAAGGATCGGGCTTTCCGCCTTCCGCCCAGAGGTCGAGGAAGGGCTGCACCGCCGCCCAGCCGGCTTCGATACCGTCGGCGCGCTGGAACAGCGTCTGGTCGCCGACGAAGAGCTCGTAGAACAACGATTCATAGCCGGTGAGCTTGCCGATGTCGAAATGGTCGGCATACCGGAAATCAAGCGCAATCGGCACCGTGTTCATCCCAAGCCCCGGCTGCTTGATCGAGATCTGCATATCCAGACCTTCATCGGGCTGCACTTGAATGATCAGGCGATTTGGCGGCAGTTGTGGGCGGGAAGGTGCACGAGGAAACTGGGCAAACGGCACCTGCCGGAAGTTGATGACGATCTCGGTGTCGCGCGCCTTCATTGCCTTGCCCGTGCGCAGATAGAAGGGCACGCCGGCCCAGCGCCAGGTATCGACGAAAAGCTTCAGCGCCACGAAGGTCTCGGTGTTGCTGTCGGGCCTGACATCGTTCGTTTGCGTGAAGCCCGGCAGATCCTTGCCGTTGAGCTGTCCCGCCGTGTAGGCGCCGCGTACACCGTTTTTCTCGGCATCCTCACGCGAATAGAGACGCAGTGCCTTCAGCAACTTGCCCTTTTCGTTTCGGATCGCTTCTGCATCAAAGCTGTTCGGCGGCTCCATCGCCACCATCGCCAGAAGCTGGAAGAGGTGGTTCGGCACCATGTCGCGCAGCGCACCGGTCGTATCATAGAACTTGCCACGCGTGCCGACATCGACGAGTTCTGCCGCGGTGATCTGCACGTGGTCGATATAGTTGTTGTTCCACACGGCTTCGATCATCATGTTGGCGAAGCGCGTCGTCATGATGTTCTGGACGGTTTCCTTGCCGAGGAAATGGTCGATGCGATAGATCTGATTTTCGTTGACCTGGTTCAGAAGCCGCGCATTCAGCGCCCGCGCCGAAGCAAGGTCGTGGCCGAACGGCTTTTCGATCGCGATGCGCCGGAAGACACCGACTGTTTCGTCGGTAAGGCCATTCTCCGAGAGCTTTTCGGCGATGTCGCCGAAGAATTGCGGCGGCACGGCGAAGTAGAAGGCGGCATTGGCGCTCGGTGCATGCTTGAGGCTCTGCGCGATCTGCTCGTAAACCGCATTCTGCGTGAAATCGCCCTGAAGATAGGAGATGCGGCTGCGCAGCCGCTGCCATGCTTCAAGGCGATCCGGCTCTTTCATCTCGGGTAGCGTATCGAGAAAGCTGTCCAGCCGGCCGAGCAGCATGTCCACTCCGCCGGCCTCGATGCCGACGCCGAGAATCTGCAGGTCGTCGCCGACCATGCCGGCGCGCGTCATGTTGATGAGCGTCGGGATCAGCAGGCGACGCGTCAAATCGCCGGTGGCGCCGAAAATCACGAATGTCAGCGGCGGTGCCGGCGCAAACTCCGGGCCGCTCATGCGCGCACCTTTACAAAAACGGAGGTTATCAGATTGCTGGACGACATGGGAGCATCTCCT
>JAGWJK010000537.1 GCA_028865845.1 Rhizobiaceae bacterium | reverse complement strand
CAGCCCTGTTCACCGTCAGGCCACCATCGACATAGGTGATGGTGTAATTGTCCGAGGACAGGCCCGAGGCTGTGATACCGTACGAGCCGGCATTCACCGCACCCTGCGCTGTGCCACCGTACGTCAGTGTTCCGCCGAGCGAGGGGGCGCTGTCATGGCCGACGAAGCCGGAATAGTCGACGCCGTTGCCGCCGCTGTAGGCGAGGCCGTCATAGGTCTTGGAGACATCGTTTGCCGTGACCGTCAGAGCGGCCCTGTTCACGGTCAGGCCACCATCGACATAGGTGATGGTGTAATTGTCCGAGGACAGACCCGAGGCGCTAATGCCGTAGCTGCCTGCGCCCACTGCGCCCTGCGCCGTGCCGCCGTAAGTCAGCGTTCCGCCGAGCGAGGAGGCACTGTCATGGCCGACGAAGCCGGAATAGCCGACGCCGTTGCCGCCGCTGTAGGCATTGCCGTCGTAAATCTTCGATGCGTCATTCGCCGTGACCGTCAGAGCCGCTTTGTTGACGGTCAGGTTAGCACCGACATAGGTCAACGCATAGTTCGACGAGGCGGCGAGCGAGCCCTGGGTGATGCCGTAGATATTAGCGCCCGAGGTCGAGGTTGCCGTGGTTGCAAGCGCGCCGCTGAGCATATCGCCATTGACGAGGCCGGAGCCGCCGACCGTGTAGGTCAGTGTTGGAACCGTGCCGCCGTAGGTCATGTTCTTGCTGTCTGCCGTGACTGTGATCGGTCGCGCGTTGACGGTCAGCCCGTTCGTCAGCGTCGCGTAGGTAATCGTGTAGTTCGACAAGCCGGTGCCTGTAGCCGCCGAAGCGGTCAGATCGTAGGTGCCAACCCAGCTTGTGGTCGTCGCCGGCGAACCGAGCGTCACGCCGGTGACGGTGTTGCCGTTGACTAGGCCGACGCCGGTCGCTGTTCCGCTTGTCGGATTGGCGTCGCCGTAAACCCGGCTCTCTGCATCCGCTGTAATTGTCAGCGCTCGCGGCGTGACGGTCAGCCCGTTCGACAGAGTGGCGTAGGTAATCGTGTAATTTGACAGCCCGGTACCGGTTGCCGCCGAAGCCGTCAGATCGTAGGTGCCAATCGAGCTTGTGGTCGTTGCCGGCGAGCCGAGCGTCACGCCGGTGATGGTGTTGCCGTTGACTAGGCCAACGCCGGTCGCTGTTCCGGTTGTCGGATTGGCGTCGCCGTAAACCCGGCTCTCTGCATCTGCCGTAATCGTCAGCGCTCGCGGCGTCACGGTCAGCCCGTTCGTCAGCGTCGCGTAGGTGATCGTATAGTTCGACAGGCCTGTGCCCGTGGCGGCAGAAGCGGTCAAGTCGTAGCTGCCGACACCGCTTGCCGTGGTTGCGGGCGAAGTCAGAGTTACGCTGGTAATGCTGTCGCCGGCGACGAGGTTGTCGCCCGTCGCCGTTCCGCTTGCTGGATTGGCGTTGCCGTAAATCTTGCTCGCGGCATCGGCAGTGATGGTCAAATCACGCTTGTCGATAGTGCCGACCGAGGCGGCGCTGATGTTATCGACGGTGAGACCGTAGATGTCGATGGTACCTTGCTTCGCCGAAGTCACCGTCAGCCCGTTGACGGTGACCGTCTGCGCCCCGGCCGCACTGCCGCCAAAGCTGCCGCTTGTCGGCGTGCCGAATGTCAGGGATGTCGCGCCGTTTCCGCCGCTGATGGTGTAGCTTGCTCCGGTCAGGCCGGTCGTTCCATCATAGGTCTTGCTGACGCCGGTGATGGTGAGCTCACTGCTGAGCCGGCTTATGAAGCCATTGCCCGTGGCGGCCGCATTCGGGCTGCTCAGGGTCGGCCTGCCATAGGCCACGCCGGTGTTGCCGGTATTGACTGTGGCGGTCGCGCCGTACTGGATGAAATCCGGCGTCAGATTCATCGAGGTCGCGTCATCGACATTGTCGCCATAGATCAGCCAGCGGCCGCGGGCCGTCAAAGCGTCGCCCGCCGTGCGTGCGTTGGTGACGTCATCAGCCGCAACCAGCAGGATGTCGCCGCCGGCATCAACCGTACCTGCGCTGGTGATCGCGATGTCCGCGCCGCTCTCTACCGTGATGTCCCCGGTTGCCGTCAGCGCCGTGTCAAGATCAAGATGGTTCTGGGCGTCGAGGCGCAGATTTGCCGTCGCAAGCTGGGTGGTCGCCACGGAATCGCTGCCGAGCGCCGTCGACAAACCGTTCACAGCGGCAGCCGCGCTGGTCCCAGTGGTCAGCAGGTGGCGGGTATCCTCGTAGATGTCGAGGTTTTGGGTATAGATCGTCCCGTAAGTGGTTAGTGCGACGCCGCCGGTGCCGACATAGGTCGCGATATAGACATTCGGTGCGAGAGTGCTCGGATCGATCAGGTAGTAATAGTAACCGTTGGCGCCCGTGGTCACTGTGCCGCCGGTCACGGCAGAGTCGACAGCCGTGCCTGCGCTCCGCGCCGATACCTCGATGCCCCCGCCCGCCGAAGCGCCGCCTGCGGTATAGACGGTTCCCGCCACCACCTCCGGGGTGCCTGAAAACTGCCAGGTGAGATAAGGGTAGGACGTTCCTGCAACCTGGCCCCAGGTCGATGACGAAAAACCCGTTGGAAGTGCGCTTTGAAGCTGCGCCGTGGTCCGGCCCGTCAGGCCGGTGCCACCAAAATAGGATCCTGTCGTCCGGCCGGTGGTCTGCGTATTCCAATAGTCGTTGACTAGGGCAGAGCCGAAAGTCAAGTCGAAGCCTGCGAAGCCTCCGATGAAAGAATCTGGAGTCGGACCCGTGACATAACCCGTGGCAAAGGAATTGGTGATCGCGCCGGAATAGATCGAACCAGCAAATCCGCCCAAATAAAGAGACGTCGAGCCCGCTGCAGTCACCTGACTGAAGCTATAGGAATCGCTGATCGCGCCTTCGTTTTCGCCAACGAAGCCGCCGATATCGTTGCCAGCGGTGGTATTGGTCATCTGCACCGCGCCGGTGGCATAGGACTCGGTGATCTCGCCGTCGTTGTAGTTCTTGCCGACGAAACCGCCGATCTCGGTGACGTTATCGGTGAGGCCAACCACGTGGCCGGTGGCATAAGATTCGGTAATGGTGCCGTCGTTCTGCCCCGCGAGGCCGCCGATCGAGCCGCTTGAGCCTGTGACGATGCCGGTGGCGTATGAGTTCGAAATAGTGCCGGCGCTGCTTGAGCTGGTGTAACCGTTGGCGCCCACGAGACCGCCAACCAGGCTGCCACTGGTTGTGCTCGTGCTGGTCACGTTGCCGGTTGCAAAGGACTGCGTGATGGTGCCGCCATCCTGATTGTAGCCGACGAGACCGCCGACGAAACCGCCGATCGCCGCCACCGTGCCGCTTGCAGAAGAGAGGCTGATCGCCGAGCCCTGGTTCACGCCGACAAGGCCGCCGGTAAAGGCGCTGGTTGATGAGATGCCGGTGACCGTGGCAGATGCGGAGGCAGATGCGACGCTGCCGTGGTCGACATATCCGGCGAGCGTTCCTACATAGGCCAGGCCTGTGATGTCGCCTCCGGACAGGATCACGTTGCTGAGGTTCCCGCCGGTTCCGACGCCCGCTATATCGCCCTTCACGTAGCCGAACAGGCCAACATAGTTGCTAGAAGCGCGATCGATCATCAATCCGGTGATGGTGTGGCCCTGGCCGTTGAAACTGCCGGTAAAGAGCGATGTCAAGCCCGCGCTGAGGTCACCTATCGGCTTGAAACCCGATGCGCCCCAGACATCGGCATAGTGCCCGCCTGAATCGGCGGTGAAGGCGTTGGTCAGGTTCAGATCGGCGCCGAGCGTGTAGCTCACAGCAGGATTGAGCGATATCAGCTGCAGCGCATGCGGCGTGAAGATCGCCGTTGAATATTCATCGCGCAGCATCGGCCGCGTGTCGCCGGGCGCGATGTACCAGACATTGGTAATGTCGAAACCCGTGTACGGGCTCACGGTGCGCGACGTAGCGTCATCTATTGCTGTGGCAATGATGGGGGCGGGGCCGCTGCCGACAGTGCTCGTCTGGCCGGTGGTGTCGCTGTCCCAAAAGGCGCCGGAGGTGGTAGTCGTGGTGCCAACGCCCAGGGTTCCAACTAGGCCACCGCTGCTGGCCGATGGCCCCGTGACCTTGCCGCTGGCATAGACGTTGGACAGAGTAGTTGCCGAGCCGTCCTCGATCTCCCCGATCAGGCCGCCGACATCGCTGCCGCCAGTGACCGATCCGGTGGCATAGGAATCGGTGACGGAGTTGGTGAAGTAGGCCCGTCCCATCAGCCCGCCTGCCTCGTTGCTGGTGGCGGTGACCGACGCGGCGGACGATGCGTCTGTCATGGTCGAATCGGAAAACCATCCGGCG
>JAGWJK010000536.1 GCA_028865845.1 Rhizobiaceae bacterium | reverse complement strand
GTCGGTCATGCTGCCCGCCATCTCGGTGCGAAGGCTGTCTGCCGCCCCGGAACGCGCAGCCGCAAGCATCATCGCCGCTCCCAGGCCGATCATTCCCTTGCTGATGCCGGCATAGACCATTTTCAGGGCCGATGCGGCGCCGAGACCGCCGTCGATGCGTCGGACCTTCAGTTGCAGTTCGGCCAGCATGTCCGTGCGCGCGCCGGCGTCACCGCTGACGTAGAACGTGGGCTCGGGACTTCCGGCCTTCGGCGGCCCTCCGATGATGGAGCCGTCCAGCACCTCGCAGCCCGTCTCTTCGAGGATAGCAGCCACCTCAGCCATCGTCTTCGGATTGATGGCGTTGAAGTCGATATAGGCTGCCTTCGACGCGACTGCCGACAGCACGCCAACCAACGAGCGCGCAACATCCACCGCCGTCCCAGGCGGCACGATCGACAGGATCAGGTCGGCTTTGGCAATTTCGGAGAGGCCGACCGCTTCCATACCGGCGGCCCGCGCCCGCTCGAGGGTATTTGCGCTGCGCCCATCGAGGTAAGTCAAGACCCGAGCGCCGCCTTCCGCCAGGCGCTGGCCTACTGCACTTCCCATCGCACCGGCACCGATAACCGCAATCGTCGTCATGGAATTCTCCTCTGCTCAGCTTTTGTCCGTCGTTGCGCGCGATCATAGCCGCAATGTCAGGTGCCCGCGGTGGCATAAAACGCCGCAGGCAAGATTGGTTTCTCGACCGAGCAGGTTTCGCAAATTTCGGAGGTAACGGCGTCTCAACAATCCGTGTTTGCGGGCTGCTGGTGCCCGGAGAATGCGGAGAGCGCAGTGCAACCTCAAGGATAAACGATACCAACTACTTTTATCGGCAGGCCCGCGACGATCGGCAAAACATTGCCAGAAACCTCATCGAGAATGTTCTACCTTTAGAGCAGTCGCGTTGTGGACTTCGGAGGGTGCGATGAGCACTGTCGTTGCAGACGATGATGATCGGGGAAATCCGGCTGCTTCCGCAGCCCGGCGAACAATCGCAGAAGAGGGACTAGATCTTGCCGACAATCCCCAGCGGACACGCAGAACACCAATGTCCCGGAAAAATTTGAGGAAATGACATGGACGAGAAAATCTTGGGCGTGCTCGATGCCTATCACGAGATGATCGACAAGGAGAGGAACAGTCCGCGTGAAATGCCGCCGGGCGGACGCGACGGCGGCCAGGATCGACGAATGCGCGCCGTCGGACCGCAGACCGGACAATTGCTGAACATCATCGCGAAAAGCCTCGCTGCACCGACGATCCTCGAAATCGGTACATCCTTCGGTTATTCCGGCATCTGGCTCGCTGAAGCGGCGCGCGCCACCGGCGGCCGGCTGATCACCGTGGAACTGCACGGCTATAAAACCGATTTCGCCCGCGACATGGCGACGAAAGCCGGCCTCGCGGACTACATCGATTTCAGGGTCGGCGATGCCGTTCAGATGATCTCAGAGCTGTCGGGCGGCGTCGATTTCATCCTGCTCGATCTCTGGAAAGATCTCTATATTCCCTGCCTGGAGGCCTTTTATCCGAAGCTCAATCCGGGTGCGATCATCGTTGCCGACAACATGCTGCGGCAGGGCGACGAGCATGTGAAAGCCTATGGCAGGGCCGTTCGCCTCAAAGCCGGGATTACCAGTGTTCTGCTCCCGGTCGGCGACGGCGTCGAAATCAGCCGTTTCGAGCCGAACTGACGTGGATATGGCTGGACATTGTGGTTGGCGCCATGTCCAGCCGCTCGAATGCGAGATTCCGTCGCTAGAAATTTATCCGGCTAACCGATCTTGCATCCGTTAATTCCGGGATATGGATCTTGGCGAATCCTGTTGTTGGGGATGTCGGAGAAGAGGAGGTAGCGGCCGGCTGCAAACCATGCCGGTCCTTCCAGCCAACGGCCACCGGTCCACAGGCGCTCGACACGGGCATGGCCAACGAAGCAGCTTTCAAACCGCGGGTCGAGGACTTCGAAGCCGCTTCCCTCTATCACACCGTACATGCTAATCCTCCACATTATCCCAGTTACGCATGGCTTGGTTTTGTTATCGATAACACTGCGAAAGGAAAATTGCCATTTCTTTTGCCGATCAGGCATTTCACTGGATTTCGGTTCGATGGATGCCCTGTTAGGAACAGGATATTCTATTGTAAAATGATAGCGATAACTATATTCTTGGCCGAAAGGTTTCAATCCGCCCGGCGTCGAGATTGGCGACTGTGAAGGAAGGCGCAATGAAAAAGGTCGGCTTCACCAGAAGCGAGAATACACGCCGCGATGCCAAGCTCACCATGACGGAAGTCGCCAAACATGTCGGCGTTTCCGCGATGACGGTGTCCCGCGCCTTTCGCCAGGATGCCAGCGTTTCCGAAGAAACGCGCAAGCGCATCATGGATGCGGTGGACGAATTGGGCTACGTACTCGACCAATCCGCCGGCAGCCTGTCGTCCCGACGTACCGGTTTCATCGCCGCGCTGGTGCCTTCGATCAACAATTCCAATTTTTCCGACACGGCGCGCGGGATTACCGACGCATTGGAAAATACAGGCCTGCAGCTTCTTCTCGGCTATACGGACTACTCCATCGAGAAGGAGGAACAGCTGATCGAATCCATGCTGCGTCGTCGTCCAGAGGGCGTCATCCTCACCGGCGGATCGCATACGCCGCGCGCCAGGCGCATGCTGGAAAAAGCCGGCATTCCCGTAGTCGAAACCTGGGAGCTTCCAGAAAATCCGATCAACTATGTCGTCGGATTTTCCAACAGCGAGGCGATGTCGCTCCTGGTACGGGAGCTCGCTGGCAAGGGCTATCGCAAATTCGGCTATATCGGCGGCACAACGGCGCGCGACACCCGCGGCAGCCAGCGGCGCAGCGGCTTTGCCAAGACTGTGGAGGAATTGGACCTGGGTCCGCCACGGATGATCTCCTTCGGCGTACCGCCGATCTCCATGCAGCAGGGCGGACAGGCGATCGTCAGCATGCTCGAACGCTGGCCCGACACGGAAGTCGTCCTCTGCGTATCGGATCTCTCCGCCTTCGGCGCCTTGATGGAATGTCATCGCCGCGGCATGCGGGTTCCCGAGGACATCGCCATCGCCGGCTTCGGCGACTATGAGATCTCGTCCACCTGTCACCCCCGGATCACGACGATCAATGCCGACTGTTATGGCATCGGCCGGCAGGCCGCGGCGCGGCTGCTCGATGCCTTGCAGAATGGCGGCGAGGCCGGCGACGAAATTACCCTGACAAGCTACAAGGTGGTGCTGCGGGAAAGCACCTGAGGCCTTTTCCCGCGCCGGCCAATCGTTGCCCCTTCCTTGAGAAGCAAGTTCGGGTGATCAAAAAGCGATCTGCACTTTCATCGACTTGTTGCGATCGCCCGCTGCCTCGAATGCAGCGACGGCATCTTCGATCCCGTAAACGCCCGTCAGCAGCGGCTTCAGCGCCACACGCCTGCTGTTGATGAGATCGACGGCGAGAGCGAATTCCTCATGAAAGCGGAACGTGCCACGGATCTCGATTTCCTTGGCGACGACAAGGTTCTGCGGCAGGGAGATATCGCCGCCGAGTCCGAGCTGGACGAGGATCGACCGCGGCGCCAGCACCTCGATGCCGGCGCGAACGGCCCGTTCATTGCCAGAGGCCTCGAACATCACGTCGAAATATCCCTTGTTGGCGCTATAGGCCAACAGATCCTCCGGATGGGTGGCGACATTAATAGTGCGGTCGGCGCCGATCGTGTGTGCCAGTTTCAACACACCATCCATCACATCGGTGACGACAATTTCGCGCGCGCCGTGTGCACGCGCAGCCACCACGGCCAAGGCGCCGATCGGGCCACAGCCCGTTACCAGAACCCGTTTTCCAAGCAGCGACCCGGCGCGATTGACCGCATGCAACGTGACCGCGAAAGGCTCGGAAAACGCCGCTTCCTCGATCGAAATGCCCTCCGCGATCTTATGGCATTGCCAGCTTTCGGCGACCAGTTGCTGGCGGAAGGCACCTTGAATATGAGGCATCGGCATGGCGCTGCCGTAAAAGCGCATGTTCAGGCAATGATTCTGCTCGCCCTTAAGGCAATATTGGCAATGATTGCACGGCCGGCTCGGGGAGACCGCCACGCGATCACCGACGGAAAGCCCGCTCACACCGGCACCCAGTGCACGGATGGTGCCGGCGATCTCGTGGCCGAGGATCATCGGTTCACGCACCCTGACCGTTCCGAAGCCGCCATGGTTATAGTAGTGCAGGTCCGATCCGCAAATGCCGCCCGCTTCAATGGCAATCTCGACCTGACCCGGGCCTGCGACATCGGGTGTGCGTT
>JAGWJK010000535.1 GCA_028865845.1 Rhizobiaceae bacterium | reverse complement strand
TAGCGCACGACGGAGAGATCGTGCGAGATGAACATCATCGAGAAACCATGCTCGTCGCGCAGTTTCAGGAGCAGGTCCAGAAGCTGGGCCTGCACGGAGACGTCGAGGCCGGAGACGATTTCGTCGGCGACGAGAATGCGCGGTACGGTGCAGAGCGCGCGGGCGATGTTGACGCGTTGCTTCTGGCCGCCAGAAAGCTGAGAGGGAAACCGCAACGCCGCGTCCGAGGGCAATCCGATTTCCGCCAGCAATTCAGCCGCGCGGTCCATGCGCTCGCGCTTGCTGTTGTGAGCGCCGCTCGCCTCATTTGCCTGCGTGACGATGCTGCCGACGCGGCGGCGGGGATTGAGCGCCGATTGCGGATCCTGAAACACCATCTGCACGTAGTCGCGGCGAAAAGCCTTTTCGGCTGTGCCGTTTGCGGTGATGTCGCGGCCGGCGAGCGTCAGACGGCCTTGCGTCGGCGTATCCAGCCCGACGACGAGGCGGGCGAGCGAACTCTTGCCGCTGCCGCTTTCGCCGACGATGCCGACGAATTCGCCTTCGCCGAGGGTGAAGTCGACGTTGTCCACTGCGTTGAAAGTACTGCGCTTGCTGAAAGGGCTCCAGGACATACGATAGGTCTTGGTCAGCTTTTCGCCCTGCAGATAACTTTTCGCCGTCGCCACGTCGCGGCCCGGCGTCAACGGCGGCGGCACGATCTCAGGCGTCTTCTCGGTGCGGATGCAGGCGGCGATGTGGCCCGGCGTGATCTCGGCAAGTGGCGGCTCGGCGGCGCTGCAGGCGGCGACCGCATTCGGACAGCGCGAGGCGAAACGGCAGCCGGTGATCTCTTTAAGCACTCTCAGGCCCGGCATGCGCTCCGGAAGGATGAAGAGACCGCGACGCGGGCCGCTGATCGTCGGATTGGCGAGCTGCAGACAGCGCGTATAGGGGTGCGCCGGTGCCGAAAACAGCTGTTTTGCCGGCCCGCGTTCGGCCGGACGCCCGGCATAAAGCACCATGATCTCGTCGCTGATCTGCGAAGCCAGCCTGAGGTCGTGAGTGATGAAGATGACCGCCGTGCCGTCGCGCTTCTGCATTTCGGCGATCAGCTTGACGATGCGCGCCTGGATCGTCACGTCGAGTGCCGTCGTCGGTTCGTCGGCGATCAGAAGGCGCGGCCGGCTGGCAAAGGCCATGGCGATAAGGATGCGTTGACACATGCCGCCGGACAGCTGGTGCGGGTATTTCTCAAGCAGGGCGGCGCCATGCGGCAGGTGCACGGCCTCGAATTCGGCGAGCGCGCGCTGACGCCAGTTTTCGCCGGGAGCAAGGCCGATGCGTAGAAGATGCTCGTTCATCTGCTGCCCAACGGTCAGGACCGGGTTGAGGCCGGACAGCGGTTCCTGCGGAATGAAGGCTATGTCGCGGCCGAGCAGATTGCGGCGGCGTTCAGCCGCCATTGTGACCAGATCCTCGCCATCGAATTTCAGCGTGCCCTTGGTAACCGCAAAGCCGTTCGGCAAGAATTGCGAGATGGTGCGGCCGATCATGGATTTGCCGGCGCCGGATTCGCCCACCAGCCCGAGGATCTTGCCCGGCTCCAACGAGAAATTGAGATCGGTGAGCACGGGGAAGGATTCCGTTCCACCGAGCGATTCTACGCTGAGATTCTGTGCGGCTAATATGGTCACGTCAGGTCCGCTCCGTCTGCGTCAGGCGCGTATCGAGGGATCGGCGAAGGCCGTCGCCGAGAATATTGAAGCCGAAGACCGCAAAGAAGATCGCAAATACCGGGCAAAGTAGGTTGAGCGGCGCTTCGTAAATGTTCTGCCGAGCATCGGCGATCATCTGTCCCCAGGCTGGCGTATCCGCGCCGACGCTCATGCCGACGAAGGAAAGAATGGCCTCGACGATGACGGCGACGCCCATTTCCAGGCTCATGAGGGTGATCAGCAGCGGCAATGTGCCGGGTAGGATCTCACGCGTGATCGTGCGCCAGTGCGAGAAGCCGACAAGCTGGGCGGCAGCGACGTAATCCCGTCGACGGAGCACAAGCACTTCGCTTCGCAGCACCCGACAGAAACGCGTCCAGTCGACCAGAACGATCGCGAGCACGACGTTGCGCAGGCCGGTGCCGAGACCGACCATGAGGATGAGCGACAGGATCACCGGGGGGAAGGAGAGCCAGATTTCAACGATGCGTCCGATCAGCCAATCGACCCAGCCGCCGAAATAGCCCGCGATATGGGCCAGCACCGCTCCGATGATCATCGCACCGATCGAGGCCGTGAAGGCGACGGTGAGCGCCACGCGCGAGCCGAAGATCAGCCGCGAAAGGATGTCGCGACCGAGGCTGTCCGTGCCGAGCGGGAAGGCGGGATCGCCGCCATCGGCCCAGGCCGGCGGCGTTAGGATGGAGACGAGATTCTGATCGTTGGGATCGTTGGGTGCCAGCCAAGGTGCGAAGATGGCGCAGATGCCGAGGATGGCGATGATGACAAGACCGAGCTGAACGCGGCCGGATCTCAACCAGAGTGGAAGATGTCTCATGGTCAGCGCGCCGTCAGTTTTGGGTTGAGGATCAGGTAGAGGCTGTCGACCACCGTGTTGATCACTAGCACGGCCACGCAGTAGGTGAGCCCCGCGCCCTGGATGATCGGCAGGTCGGTATTCCTGATGGCGTCGACCATCAGATTGCCCATACCGGGATAGGAATAGATGACTTCGACGAGAAGCGTGCCGCCGAACAGGAAGCCGAACTGCACGCCCATGAGGCTTAGCGTCGGCAGGATGGCGTTCTTCAGGGCGTGGCGGATGAGAATGCGCTTCTCGGAGAGACCGCGAAGCCGTGCCTGCTGGATATATTCGTCCTGATAGGCATCGAGCAGGCTCGAGCGCAGCAGTCGCATCAATGACGGCGACAGCGCGATGCCGAGCGCCAGCGATGGCAGGATCATATGCTTCAGCGCGTCCCAGAACACCAAGACCTGACCGGTGATCAGGCTATCGAGCAACAGGAAACCCGTGACCATCGGACGCTCGAAACCGGGGCTCAGGCGGCCGGTGAACGGCAGGAGGTTGAAAAAGACGCCGAAGATGAGGAGCAGAAACAGGCTCCAGAGAAATTCCGGAAGCGAGAGGAGCAGGATCGACAGGAAATCCATCACCGCTTCGGCGCGGGTACCGCGCACATAGAAAAGGAAGAGGCCGCCGGCAATGCCGAAGATCGTGGCGACGATCATCGCAAGGAATGCGAGTTCGATGGTCGCCGGTAGGGTCGAGCCGATCAACGTCGTGACATCCTGGCCGAAATGAATCGAGCGGCCGACATCGCCATGCAGGAGGTGTCCGAGCCAGATGCCGTATTGTACCGGAAGCGGCAGGTCGAGTCCCATCTCCTTGCGCATGGCCTCGACCTCCTGGGTCGTGGCGTTCGGCGGCAGCGACATCGCCGCCGGATCGACCGGCAGGACACGCAGGATACAGAAGAGAAGTGCGGAAACGATCAGCAGGATCGGTATCGCGGTGAGAATGCGTTTCACCAACAATTTGGCGATAGTCACGAACATGCGCATGCCTTGTCTTACGAGGCCAGGTCGCGGGCCCGGGGAATGACCCGGACCCTGTGGTCGCTCAAGCGATGCGGCGCAGCCTTACGACCACGACATGGTGCTGCCCAGGATCCAGGCGTTGCCATATTTGACGTAGGCGAGGTTCTTCTTGCGCACCAGCGTCTGCACGCTCTGCAGAAGCGGAATGGTGGCGCCCGTTTCGACGGCTTCCTTCGCCAGAGCCTGATAGCCGGCAACTCGCTTTTCGTAGATCGGCTCGGCAAAGAGTGCGAGCACCTTCTGGCCGATCTCCATGCCCTTCCAGGCACCGAAGGGCATCTTCGGGTTCAGCAAGTAGCCGGAGAAGATTTCCGGATCGCCGGTGGCGTTATCGAAGCTGTAAAGGGTAGCTTCCGGCAGCTTTCCGCCGCGATTGAGCTCGAAATATTTCGAATATTCAATCTGTTGGATTTCACATTTGATACCGACCTTGCCCCACATCTGCACCAGTGCGCGGGCGATATCGTAATCGCTCGGGAACTGGCCGTTGGTGGCGGCAAGCGTGATCGTCGCCGGCTTGTCGGTGCTGAAGCCGGACTTGGCAAGCAGCTCCTTGGAAAGCGCCGGATCGTATTTGAAGCTGTAACCCTCGACGAAGCCGGGCGTGCCGGGCGTTGCCGGAACCGAGAGCGGAACGGCGGCACCGCCATAGAAGGCCTTCGAAAGGGCGGCCTTGTCGATCGCATGATGAGCGGCGAGGCGGACGTTCTCATCGGAGAAGCCCATGTCGTTCCGCATCTGCAGCAGAATGATGC
>JAGWJK010000534.1 GCA_028865845.1 Rhizobiaceae bacterium | reverse complement strand
ATCCGAACTATGCCCAGATGCTGGTCATGGCCAAGGACGAGCCGTCGCGCGAGCGTCTGATCGTCAAGCTGCGCAACATTCTCGCCAGCGATTTCCCGTCCGTACGCGCCAAGGTCGATCGCCTGTTCCTTGGCCCGCCGACCGGCTGGCCGGTGCAGCTCCGCGTCATGGGACCTGACCGCGCCGAGGTTCGCCGCATCGCCGACGAGGTGAAGGCTCGTTTCACCCAGAACCCGCTGCTTGGCGCCATCCACG
Source organism: Rhizobiaceae bacterium (assembly GCA_028865845.1). Lineage (GTDB taxonomy): Bacteria > Pseudomonadota > Alphaproteobacteria > Rhizobiales > Rhizobiaceae > Rhizobium. Next base: position 4,111 of record JAGWJK010000534.1, on the reverse strand, counting down.
ACGACTGGCTCGAGCCGGTGCCGGCAATGAAGCTGGTGATCGACCAGGATCGCGCCCGAGCGCTCGGCGTCACCTCGCAGCGCATCCGACAAATGCTGCAGGCAGCGATGTCCGGCGTAACCCTCGACAACTACCGCGAGGGCGAAGAGACCGTGGGCATCGTGGCACGCGAGCCCGATGCGGATCGTCACCTGCTGACCTCGGTCAATTCGATCTATATCCCGACCGACTCGGGCAGTTTCGTGCCGCTCTCGCAGGTCGCCAAGGTCGTGCCGGTGATGGAGCAGAGCATCGAATGGCGCCGCAACCGCCTGCCGACGATCACCGTGCGGGCGACGCTGCCGGACAACGTCCAGTCGAACGATGTGACCGCCCAGATGTACAATCAGATGGCGGATCTGCGAAACAGCCTGCCGGCGGGTTACAAGATCGAGATCCAGGGCGGCGCCGAAGACAGCGCCGAGAGCCAGGCTTCGATCGCCGCCAAGGCGCCGATCATGCTGATCATCATCGTCGTGCTCCTGATGGCGCAGCTGCAGCACTTCGGAAAGGCGATGCTTGTGCTCGCCACCGGGCCGCTCGGGATCATCGGCGCCGCATCGGCGCTGCTGGTGAGCGGCGCGCCCTTCGGCTTCGTGGCGATCCTCGGCGTCATCGCGCTGCTCGGCATCATCATCCGCAATTCGATCATTCTCGTCGATCAGATCGACCAGGATATTGCGGCGGGCATGGACCGGAAGGAGGCGATCATCGGTTCGGCCGTTCGCCGTTTCCGGCCGATCATGCTGACGGCGCTGACGGCAGTTCTGGCGCTGATCCCGATCTCGCGCGGCGTGTTCTGGGGTCCGCTCGCCTATGCGATGATGGGCGGCATTCTCGTCGCCACCGTGCTTACCATCTTCGTTCTTCCGGCGGGTTACGCGCTGTTCTTCGGCAAGGAGCCGAAGAAGAAGGATACCACCCCAGCCGCGCCGCACGGCGAAGACCGTGGCGACGGCGAGCAGCACATGCCTCCGGCCATGGCAGCGGAATAAAAGCGCGGGCAAGCGAAAGGGGTCTCGGAAACAACCGGGGCCCCTTAATTCTTGTGCTTACGGCTCTGTGGTTTGCGTGAAGATCGTCTTGCGATCGCCCTCGATCTTCAGCACCGTCAGGCTTCCTCCCATCGACACTGCGGTGTCGATGCCGATGTGGCCGTTACCGAAATCGGGATACTTGGCCGGCGTGTGGCCATGGACCACCAGCAGCGGTAGTTGCGGGCCATCGATCAGGAAAGGTTCGCGGATCCACATCAGGTCCTCGTCCGTCTGTTGGGCAAGGGCGATGCGCGGGCGGATGCCGGCATGGACGAAGAGGATGTCGCCAACGCTGACGGCGACTGAAAGCGAAAACAACAATTCGACATGGTCGCGCGGCATCGCCTGCTTCAGCGCGTCCCGCACATCCAGGACGGTGGCGCCGTCGTCCAGCAGCCGATCGATGTCGACTCCATAGGACTGGATCGTCGGCAGGGCACCGAACTCCAGCCAATGGGTATTGGCTTCGGGATCGATCAGAAATTTCAGGAAGACGTCGTCGTGATTGCCGCACAGCATATGGCGCTCGAAGCCGTCCGGCGGCGGAGCGCAGAGATGCGAAAGGACTTCCGCGGAATTAGGGCCGCGATCGACATAGTCGCCGAGAAACAACAACAGCTTGCGTCCGGGAATGGTGCTCGCGTCTCGGACGATGCGCTGCTCCGCCTGGACCATTGCCTGATAGCATCCGTGGATGTCGCTGAGCGCATAGATGACGTCATAGTCTTCCGGCGCAAGCTCGATACGGGGTCTGCGGAAGCTCGTCATCGTTTCTGCCATTTCCTGCGGTGCAGTCTCTAAAACAATTTCGTCCCGAATGTCGCTCAATACCGGCACCGGGTCATCATCGCTGAAAACACCCGATGAGTCTCGTCACGCTTTCACGCGGCCGTTCCGGCTTGTGTGGGGCGCTGCGGTTCGCTTCGGCGCGGCAGCAACCGGAATTTCGACCTACTGGTCGTCGGCCGATGCCCTGATCACATCCCGGGTGATCGCCTGCGCCGTCGAAATGACCGTACGGCGAATTTCCTCGACACGGCGCTCATCCACACCGGCGACAAAGGGGATGCTGACGGCGGCGATGACAGCATTTGATGCATCTTGGACAGGAGCGGCGATGGCATGAACGCCAACCATCTGCTCGCCCATGTCGCGAGACCAGCCGCATTCGCGGATACGGGCAAGCTCCTCGATCATCCGAGCGGGGTCGGATATTGTATGGCTGGTCAGGGCATCGAGCCTGGACAGCCGACGGTCGATATCGTCCTGCGGCGAAAAAGCCAGCAGGATCTTGCCCGCGGCACCTGCATGGATCGGCAGACGCTGACCGGCGGATGCGGTCAGTGCATAGGGGCCGCGGCCCTGGCTTGCCGCCACGACGAGGATTTCATCGCCCGAAAGCACCGTGAGCTTGCCGCCTTCGCCGGTCAGATCCGACATCTGGTTGAGATGCGGCTGTGCGATCGCCAGCAGATCGTAGCTTGCGACATTCGGGGCGACATGCGCTGCAAGCGTCAGCAGGCGCCGACCGAGCGTGTAGGTGCCGGCAGGGGAGCGATGGACGAAATCATGCGCGCTCAGGGTGTTCAGCATGCGATAGACCGTCGTGCGCGAAAGTTTTACCGCCTTGACCACTTCGCGGATCGTTGCGCCCTCGGGCGTTCGCTCGAGCAGCGCAAAGACATCCACCATCCGCTCGATCACCGGGATGCGATATTTCTGCGACGCTTCTTCACTGATTTCTGCCATTCGAAATCCCTAAAGCAATTCCGGGAAAAGTGCGAAGCGGTTTTCCATATGGAACTACGTTGACCAAAATCTTGCGCGGGGTTCGGCCATTCAAATCAAACCTCGGACGCTGCAGCGGATGCGATAAGCAGGCTGTCCCCGCCTTATTCCTTGCATTCCTTACGCAAAGCGCTGCTTTCGCGCAATGCGCCGCTGCGCCGATTGACTTTAGCAGATATTTACTTCTAAATTCACACATGAACCAATTGTAGTTCAAATAAAAACATGTGCCAGCCTGTTCCGATCCGGAATTGCGACGATGGCATGATGGCGAGGCGGTGAAATCTGTGGGAGCGGATGTGCCGGCCGGCTGAGAGGAGTTCGCCGGGTCCTTGACGGCTTTGGCGGAGGAGACAGTCCAAAGAGGAGGTACTGCAATGAAAAACGTGAAAGCGATCGGCCACATTGCCGTTAGCGTCAAGGATATCGAGCGTTCGCTCGACTTCTACGTCAACAAGCTCGGTTTTGCCGAGATGTTCCGGCTGGAGCGCGACAACCGTCTGTGGATCGTCTATCTGCGCATCACCGACACCCAATATATCGAACTTTTCCCGGATGCCGTCGGCGACAGCGCGCCGCCCTTCGCCAATGTCGGCTACAATCATCTCTGCCTGGAAGTGGACAATATCGACGAGGCGATTGCCGAGCTTACCGGCAAGGGCGTGGTTCTGACCGCTGAAAAGAAGCTCGGCGTCGATCATAACTACCAGGCCTGGATCGCCGATCCGGAAGGCAACCGCATCGAGCTGATGCAGCTCGGCGAAAAGGCGCTGCAGCTGCAGGCGATCGCGCGTATCAAGGCTGGAGGCTGAGCGCGATGGATCTCTTCAAGCATCTCGGCCACATCGCGCTGCGCGTCGCCGATCTCGATGCCTCGCTCGCGTTTTACAACAAGCTCGGCTTTCGCGAGATGACGCGGCTGCTGAACGACAAGGGCGAGGCCTGGATCGTTTATCTGCGTATCAATGACGACCAATATCTCGAGCTTTTCCCGAAAGGCGTCGACAGGCCGGCAACAGGACCGAACAGCATCGGCATTTTCCACATCTGCCTGACGGTGGAAAATATCGATACGACTTTCGCGGAACTGGCGAAGGTCGGCATCCATCCGAGCAAGCCGCGGCCGGAAAAGCCCGGTATCGACCACAATAGAGGCGGCTGGATCGAAGATCCGGATGGGACGCAGATCGAGGTCATGGAGATGGCGCCGAACTGCATCCAACTCGAGGCCATCGAGCGGCTGCGGA
>JAGWJK010000533.1 GCA_028865845.1 Rhizobiaceae bacterium | reverse complement strand
CGGATATGCCGTGGCCGGAATAGTCGAGCCGGATGCAGCCAAGGCCCAGCCTTTCGGCAAGTGCATCCACTTCCTGCGCCTTGCTGCCGCTCATGTCGGATCGATAGCCCGAAAGCCAGACGAAGGTTGCGCCCTTGACGCCCTTGCGCGCCGGACGCAGCCGCATCGCGATCGGACGTTCCGCCTCGCCGGTGCCGACGGAAATGAAGGTTGGCTCCAGGCTGTCAGTTGCTTCGGACATCGATAAACTCCCGCGATTTCCCGCTCTATAGAACAGATTCGCGCGTGCGTGGCGGCAAAAATCGCCCTGCATCTGCTAAGCCGCAGGTACTATTTTGGAGTGTTATTTTCGAAATTGCGCATCTTTTGGGCGCGTGACGCAGTAATGCCGCACGGGAGGTGATTTTTTCCTCGCGCTATGCTATTGACTTCAACACAGCTTTTACGACATTTCCGTCAGTTGCGCCGATGGGAGCGAGAGGCTGCAGCAATCCGAAACAATTCGTGGAGAGTACGACCATTCGCAGACCCTTTAAAGCCGACGCGCCCGTAAAGGACGGGCCGCGTTCCAACAGGGAAATTCGCATTCCCAAAGTTCAGCTTATCACGGCTGACGGCCAGAATATGGGCATCGTCCCGACCGATCAGGCATTGAGAATGGCAGAGGAGGCCGGCCTCGATCTGGTTGAGATTTCCCCTAATGCTGAACCGCCTGTGTGCAAGATCCTCGATCTGGGCAAGCTGAAATACGCTAACCAGAAGAAGGCCGCCGAGGCGCGCAAGAAGCAGAAGATCGTCGAAGTCAAAGAAATCAAGATGCGTCCGAACATCGACACGCACGACTACGACGTCAAGATGAAGGCGATCGAGCGCTTCTTCGAAGAAGGTGACAAGGTAAAGGTGACCTTGAAGTTCCGTGGCCGCGAAATGGCCCACCAGGAACTCGGCATGAAACTTCTCCAGCAGGTCAAGGAAGACATGCTCGAGATCGCCAAGGTCGAAGCCGAGCCCAAGCTCGAAGGCCGCCAGATGATGATGGTGCTGGCTCCGAAGTAAGCATCGTCGCAAGACAAGAGGCCGGAGCCGTCCCTGGGGCGGCTTTTTCCTTTTGTGCCGGGCCTTTCCCGCTGTCATCAATCTGCAAAAGATTCCGACGCCAGGCCCGTTGCACTTGCAGGCAACTGCGGTTATAAGCGCGCGTCCGAACTGACCGGCAGGGCATGCCGTGGCAGTTCAGAATGCTGGCGGAGCGGTTCGTCACCGTAGCCGCCGTTCAACAACAAACGCTACCGCACCTTGTTGCAGCCCCGGCCTGGCCGGAACTGTCGAAAGGGCTTTTATCCAAAGCGCGCGGAAAGCACCAAAGGAGTAGCAAAATGCCCAAGATGAAGACGAAGTCCTCTGCCAAGAAGCGGTTCAAGATCACCGCATCCGGCAAGGTCAAGGCCGCCGCTGCTGGCAAGCGCCACGGCATGATCAAGCGTACCAACAAGTTCATTCGTGATGCCCGCGGCACCATGGTTCTCGCAGAGCCGGATGGTCGTAAGGTTATCAAGAACTACTTGCCGAACGGTCTCTAAGACTATTCGTAACGCTATAGACTAAGGAGATCATGACATGGCACGCGTAAAAAGAGGCGTCACCGCCCACGCCAAGCATAAGAAGGTTCTGAAGGCAGCCAAGGGCTTCTACGGCCGCCGCAAGAACACCATCCGTACGGCAAAGGCCGCCGTCGATCGTTCCAAGCAGTACGCATATCGCGACCGCAAGGTGAACAAGCGCAACTTCCGCGCCCTCTGGATCCAGCGCATCAACGCTGCCGTCCGCGAATTCGGCCTCACCTACGGCCGCTTCATCGACGGCCTGAACAAGGCTGGCATCGAAGTCGACCGCAAGGTTCTGTCCGACATGGCTATCCATGAGCCGGAAGCTTTCGGCGCGCTCGTCGCCGCCTCGAAGAAGGCTCTGGAATACCTCAAGGAAGCCGGCACGAAGAACGAGTTCGAAGCAGCCGTCAACTAATCGGCGCTTCCAACGGATATTGTGTCAGAATTGTGAAACCCGCGCTGGCGTAACCGGCGCGGGTTTTGTATTTACTAATGCGATTATCGACTCGGGACTTTCGCCTTGCGCTTCAAGCCAAGGGTGCTGGAGTTATGCTTTGGACGACAAGATCAGGGACCTGCGTTCCGTTCCAAACCTGACGAGTAATGACGTTACAGCCTTGCTGGCGGTACTGGTAGGCGGCTCGAAGCGCGTCGAGCGCGTGCCGCTGTCCGCGAAAGCGATTTGGATCAAGCGTTACGGCACCGAGAAACCACCGGTCTGGCGCTTCCTGCAGGGTGGGTTTTCCAGGCTTGTTCCCTTTGCCTTCCTGCGTCCGTCCGCCTATCTTCCTCCGAAGCAGATGGCCGAGCGAGAAGTTCGCCGTATCGGGCAGTTTTCCGAACAGGGCTTTGCGGTTCCACAAGTTCTCTATGCCTCGAAGGGCGCGATCGCTCTTTCCGATGTCGGGACGACCGTGCAGCGCCGCCTGGGCGAGTTGAAGAGCAGTGATCCCAAAGCGCACGACGACCTTTTGGTTGCCTGCGCCGCCGAACTCGGCCGGCTGCATGCCGCCGGCCTCTGCCACGGCCGACCCTATCCCCGCGACATGTTCTTTGCCGGCGGCCGCATCGGCTTCATGGATTTCGAGGAGGAACCGCAGACGGTCATGCCGCTTTCGAGCGCCCAGGCGCGCGATATCTGGCTGCTGTTTCTGCAGATCGCCACCAGCGCCCGCCTCGGGCTTGAGACGCGCGATCGCGCCTATATTGCCTGGTCGGAACGCGCGCCACCGGAGGCCGTGGCCGAACTTCGGCGCATGACCCGCTTTCTTGGCGGTTTTTTGTCGCTTGCCCGGTTGATTGGCCGCGTGCACATGGGTAGTGATCTGCAGCGCTTCATCGTTGCCACCAGCTATCTGATGCATGCGTTCACCAATTATCCCGTGGACTGAGCGGTCCTGTTGCCCGCCGTCCGCAAGGCAGGACAAGATGACGGAACTCGATACTCTCGAAACCCAACTCATGGCTGATGTGGCGGCTGCCACCGACGAGCAGTCGATCGAAGCCGTCAGGGTGGCGGCACTCGGCAAGAAGGGCTCGGTTTCGGAACTGCTGAAGACGCTCGGCGGCATGTCGCCGGAAGAGCGGCAGACGCGCGGCGCCGCGATCAACGCGCTCAAGAATTCGGTGACCGATGCGATCAATGCCCGCAAGGGCGCGCTGAAGGATGCCGCCATCGAGGCGAAGCTGAAGGCCGAGACTGTTGATGTCAGCCTGCCCGTGCGCTCTTCTCCCGCTGAGCGCGGCCGCATCCATCCGATCAGCCAGATCGTCGATGAGATCACCGCGATCTTCGGCGACATGGGCTTCTCGATCGCGGAAGGCCCTGACGTCGAAACCGACTACTACAACTTCACGGCGCTGAACTTCCCGGAAGGCCATCCGGCTCGCGAAATGCACGACACCTTCTTCTTCCAGCCGGACGAAAAGGGTGAGCGCAAGGTGCTGCGCACGCACACCTCGCCGGTGCAGATCCGTACCATGGAAGCGCAGAAGCCGCCGATCCGCATCATCATTCCCGGCAAGACCTACCGCCAGGACAGCGACGCCACCCATTCGCCGATGTTTCATCAGGTCGAGGGCTTGGTGATCGACAAGACGTCGAACGTCGCCAATATCCGTTGGGTGCTGGAAGAGTTCTGCAAGGCCTTCTTCGAGGTTGATAGCGTCACCATGCGCTTCCGCCCGTCCTTCTTCCCATTCACCGAGCCCTCTTTCGAGGTCGATATCCAGTGCGACCGCTCCGGTCCGATCGTCAAGTTCGGCGAAGGCACGGACTGGATGGAGATCCTCGGCTGCGGCATGGTTCATCCGAACGTGCTGCGCTACGGCGGCCTCGATCCGGACGAATATCAGGGCTTTGCCTGGGGCATGGGCCTCGACCGCATCGCCATGCTGAAATACGGCATGCCGGACCTTCGCGACTTCTTCAACGCCGATGTCCGCTGGATGAACCACTACGGCTTCCGCCCACTCGACATGCCGACCCTGTTCGGCGGTTTGAGCGCGTAAGCAAGGATCGATCACATGAAATTCACACTCTCCTGGCTGAAAGAGCACCTGGACACCGACGCCACGCTCGACGAGATCTGCGCCCGCCTGACGATGATCGGGCTTGAGGTGGAGGAGGTCGACGACCGGGCGGCCTTCAAGCCTTTCGTCATCGCCAAGGTCCTTACCGCCGAGAAGCATCCTCAGGCCGATCGCCTGAAGGTGCTGATGGTCGATACCGGCGCCGGCGCTCCGATCCAGGTCGTGTGCGGC
>JAGWJK010000532.1 GCA_028865845.1 Rhizobiaceae bacterium | reverse complement strand
TCTTCAGGAAACCTTAGAGCGAAGGTCTTCGTCGCCAGCAGCGCCGCCGCCCTCGTTCAGTGAGGGGGCTTATAATCCCCACCCCCGACACAAGTCAACACTACCGCTGTAAAAAATCTGACATTTTTGTAAGTGACTGATTTTACTAGCGGAAATCGACCGCCGCTGAACTTTGTGCACCGATCCCCCATTCGCGCGTCGAAAAATATTGTCCAGCTGGTCAAAAAATCGATTTGCTCATGACGAAAAACGCGCGTCAGCATGGACGTTGGCGGAGCGGCCGCCGCTGCGGCCGGACCATGGTTAACAAATACTTGCCGCCAAGCCTTGAGCATTAGCCCTTTTTATTTAGGCAAGGTCTCATAAAAACCAATATCTTACATAAGAAATTCATTGTATAAAAAAGGTGGGAGGACGGTCATGAGAACAACAAGACCAGAAAGCATTGTCGAGGTCAGTGTCGACAGCGCCACCGGAAGGCACGCGCTCGGCATCATGAACATGCGCCAGGCATTGGACCTGCCCGATATGCTGAGCTTTACCTATACGCATCCGGATCCGCAAAAGGCTGCAGCCGGAATCGTGATCAGCCGGGAAGAGCTGAAGCGTTTTCTGACCCGCCATTGAATAATCGGCGCCGGAAAAGCCGCACGCGCGCCCAGGCGCGCTGGCTTTTTGACGTCCTCTGAAATGAATGCCTCGAACCCGATTATGCCGCAAGCCTGGCGCCAACCGTCAACGGCAGCAGCACGATCGCGTCGAGACCGCCGCCTTGGCGGTCGTCCAGATGCAAGGTGCCATTATGCGCATCGAGGATCTGGCGGACGATCGCCAGGCCGAGGCCGCTTCCGCCGACATCGCGATTGCGCGATTCTTCCAGCCGCACGAAGGGTTCAAGCACATCCTTGCGACGCTCCGCCGGGATGCCGGGGCCACGGTCGCCGATGATGACGGCGGCATGGTCGGCCCGCTCTTCGACGCGGATATCGGCACGCCCCCCATAACGCAGCGCATTGTCGATCAGATTGTCCAGGATGCGCGCAAGCGCGGTCTGCGGCATCGCCACGGCCAAGGGGGTGGCCGACACCGTCAGCGAAATGAGATCCGGCCGATCCTGACGCTCGGCGACAAGGGAACGGACGGCCGCGTCGAGATCGGTGATCGCCTTGTCGCCGGCAACGACGGTGCTGCGGGCAAAGCCGAGCGCATCCTCGACCAGGCGCTGCATCGCCTCGATATCGGCGATCGCCCGCTCGCGATGCGGCGTATCCGGCATCATCTCCATGCGCAGCCGGAACCGTGTCAGATAGGTGCGCAGATCATGGGAGATCGCGCCGAGTATGAGGGTGCGGTTGTTGACGAGGGCGGCGATGCGCAGCTGCATTCCGTTGATGGCGCGGATCAACAGGCGCAGCTCGCAGGCGCCGCGTTCCGGGATGGTGACCGGCTGCAGGCCCTTGCCGAGCGAATTGACGGTGCGCGACAACCGCGTCAGCGGCCGGGTCTCGCGCGCCACGGCGCAGATGGCGATGACCGCCACCAGAACGCCCAGCAACCCGGCCATGAAACCGACGGGAATGCCGCGAAGCCGCACGGTCGGCGTATCCGGCAGATTGAAGACGGCGACCTTGCCGCCGGTGATGCCGATCGAGACTTCGATGATGCGGTCGGGGGCGCCGACCGAAAACCAGCCTTGCGGCCGCTCCGGCAGGGAACGCAGGCTGAAATAACGTTTGCCGAGCGCGATGCTGGTCATCTCCTCGGCGAGCTTGCGGCCGAAGGTCGGGTCGGCGGCGGCATCGTTTTCAGCCGGCACGGGCGCATCGACGAGACGCACGTCCAGTCCGGCGGCGCTGAGCGCAAGAACCGCTTTCTGTTGCGCTTCGGGCGGAATTGCGTCGAGCAGATGGATCGCCGATTTGACCTGCGACGATTGCGACAGCGGATGATCGAGCGGCGTATCCGGCTTCAGGCTGGAGGCGACGAAGGCGGCGAGCTGGATGATGAACAGCGCCACGGCGACGATCATGATGATGCGGGAAACGAGACCGAGTTTCAGCATGGCTCAGACATCCTTTACATCGGCGGTCAAAAGATAGCCGGCATTGCGGACCGTCGTGATCACCTGCGCGCCGTCGGGCAGGTATTGGGCAAGCTTGGTGCGCAGCCGTGAGACGGTCACGTCGATCGTGCGGTCGAAAGGATCGGCGCCGCGGCCACGCGTCCAGTCGAGCAGCTGATCGCGCGACAGGATCCGGCGCGGCCGTTCTAGGAAGCAGACGAGCAGGTCGAACTCCGCCGTCGTCAGGCGCACCGGCCCCTCGCCTTCGATCTCGATGGCGCGGCCGTCGAGATCGACGATGAGGCCGGCGAAACTCTTGCGCCGGCGCGGGCCATTGCCCTCCTCCGGCCGCTCGCTGCCGGACCGTCGCAGGATGGCGCGGATGCGTGCCAGCAGCTCGCGCGGATTAAACGGCTTGCCGAGATAATCGTCGGCGCCCATTTCCAGGCCGAGGATGCGGTCGATATCCTCGGTCTTTGCCGTCAGCATCAGGATCGGCACCTGGTTGCGCGCGCGGATGCGCCGGCAGGCGGAAAGGCCGTCTTCGCCGGGCAGCATCAGGTCGAGGATGATGAGGTCGGGAAAACCCCTTGCAAGGGCGCGATCCATCGCGGGCGCGCTATCGACGGCCTCGACGGCAAAGCCCTCGCGGCTCAGGAACTCCTCCAGGAGAGCCCGTATTTCGCGGTCGTCCTCGACCAGAAGAAGCGAAGCGGAAACCATGGCTCATCCATGCGAGGCGAAAGGCGGTTTTGACAACAAGGAAACGTCGCCGGATACAAACTGTAACAAAATTCCCCAATGCTGAAAAACAGCGGCAAAGAAAGGGGCGCATGACTTGCCCGACCAAAATACACCCGAGGACGGCGATTCGGTGGCGCCCCCGCAAAGCCAACCGCCGCCTTCGGGAAAACAGCGTCCACTCCGGAGCGTGCGGCGGCCCCCCGATAACCGCCGTCTACGACCCCATCGCCGCTCCGGATCAGCCGGCAGGGCTCGCGTCGAAAGGCGCGGGCCCTGTCGCTTTGGTGCGATCCGGTTTGCGTCGCAGCGGCAGGCATGCGAAAGGATCGGGGAGACAAGAACGACAGCACGGGGCGACGGGTGAGCCAAAGGCATTCACCGCAGAAATCGGCAAGGACCGCGAAAAGCAGGCAGGAAACCGACGGGAAACGCGTGACCCTGCCGCGGGCGCTGTCGAAGCTCGGCTATTGCTCGCGCACCCAGGCGGAAGTGTTGATTGCCGCCGGTCGGGTCACGGTCGACGGACGCCGGATCACCGACCCATCGTCCTGGATCGATCTCGACCGGGCGCTGATTGCCGTCGACGGCACCGAAATCTCAGCCGAGAAGCAGGCTTATTTCATGCTCAACAAGCCGCGGGGACTGGTGACGACGCGCGACGATCCGGAAGGGCGGCCGACGGTCTATGATTGCCTGCGGGATCTCGATGCAAGACATCTGTCGCCGGTCGGGCGGCTGGACAAGGCGAGCGAGGGATTGCTGCTCTTTACCAACGACACGGTGCTGGCGCAGGCTTTGCTCGATCCGATCACCCATGTCGGCAAGAAATATCACGTGCAGGTCAACCGTATCATGGAGCAGGACCTGCTCGACCGTATGGAACGCGGTATCGTCGACGATGGCGAGCTTTTGACCGCGACCTCCGCCCGCCTTTTGCGCAGCGGCGAACGCAACGGCTGGATCGAAGTCGAACTCAAGGAAGGCCGCAACCGGCAGATCCGCCGGATGCTGGAAGCACTCGATGTCGAATGTCTGCGGCTGGTGCGTGTCTCCTTCGGCGGTCTCGCGCTCGGCGATCTGCCGAAGGGGACGGTGAGAGCGCTGACCGACGCCGAGGTCCTCGAGTTGCGCCGGCGCGCCGGCATGGAAAAAGGCGGCCGAAACGGCACAAGGGCGGGACGCAATGCTACCTCATGATTTCTGGCAGGAGATCCATCCGCCGAAGACCTTTTCGACGGACGGCGAGTTCCGCGATTTCTACGTGGCGGAGCTGCCCGACGGACGGCAGCTGCAGCTGCCGATCCGCGTCCTGGCAGTCGGCGAGCAGGCGCTGGCCTCGCTGATCATCAACCAGGCGAGCTTTGCAGTTCAGCATGCACTCGCCGATGCGCTCGCCTCCTCCATCGCCGAATACAAAATCGACGTGGTGGCCGGGTTGCCGACGCTTGGACTGACGCTTGCGGGCGCCGTTGCCCAGGCACTTGGGCATCGGCGCTACGTGCCGCTCGGGACATCGCGCAAGTTCTGGTATCGCGACGATCTTTCGGTGCCGCTTTCATCGATCA